>BADC01000690.1 GCA_000333435.1 Corynebacterium-like bacterium B27
CGGATGGCCGTAATACTGCCGGATCGCCAGCGAAGCCGTTCCCGGCAGGCTGCCCAGGATCAGGATGCGCGTATCCGGCGCCACTACCGGCGCAAAGCTGGCCAGCAAGGGATCAGT
>BADC01000689.1 GCA_000333435.1 Corynebacterium-like bacterium B27
GGTTCGGCGCGGGCGGAGCCGCTGCCGTTGCCGCCGCCCACGCTGTTCCCGCTCGCCCCGACGCTCGCGCGACACCACCGGCACCGGCCGACCACCACGCACGCGGTGCCCGGCTCGGGCCGGCCGCGGCTGATCTTCGTGATCGGCTCCGAGCACTGGGACGGCAAGCCGCCACGGGAGTTCGACCTCAGGCCCGACGTCACGACGATCGGGTCGGGGCCGGACTGCGACCTGCGTCTGCCCGGCCTGGAGGCGCTGCACGCCGAGATCCGCCACGACGCCGCCGACGAGTACGTGCTGCACGCCATCGGTCCGGTGGGCGGCGGTTCGGGCTGGCCGGGCGACGACGCGCAGAACCGCGACCGGGTGCTGCGCACCGGCGCCCGGATCGAGCTCGGCGAGTGGCGGTTCGGCTACTTCCGCGAGGAGTTCGCCGACCATGGCCGGCCCTTCGGCGGCCGCGCGGGTGGCGAGTTGGCGGTGCAGAAGCCCCAGCCGCCGCGGCCGCGAGCTCAGCGCTGAATCGAACCGCCATCAGGAGATTGCCAGAAAGAGTCGGTGGGCGAGGGAATATCGAGCACGGGGCGGCGTTGAACTTGACAGTAAGGCACTCAAGTTTCAACCAGGAGGTTTCGTGCCCGAGAACTTTGACCCCACCCAGGGCGGCACCGAGGGCGGCAGCAACTCGTTCGACGAGTTCCTCGCGCGCTACCTCGAGGGCGAGCGCGCGGCCCGCGCAGGTCGGTCCATCGACCTCAGCAAGCTGATCAGCCGTCGCACTCAGGAGCTGCTGGCCGAGGCCGGTCAGTACGCCATCCAGCACGGGCACCGCGAGCTCGACGCACTGCACATCCTGCGCACCATCGCGCCGCAGCAGCCCGCGTCCGACGCCATCCGCGGTGTCGGCGCCGACCCGCGCGCCATCGCGGCCGCGGCCGAGCAGCGGCTGCCCGCCGCCTCCGCCGACCGGGTGACGCAGCCCGCGCTGACGCAGAGCGCCCAGCGCGCGCTGTTCCACGCCTACCAGGTGGCACGGGCATCCGGCTCGACCTACATCGACCCCGAGCACCTCTTCTTCGCGCTCGTGATCAACCAGGACTCCCCCGCCGGCCAGGTGCTGGCCCAGGCGGGTGTCACCCCCGAGGCGTTGCAGGAGGGGATGCGCCAGAACGTGGGCGCCGGCCCCGACGGCGCCACCGGTTCGGCCGACCCGAGCGCCACCGCCGCGGGTGGGGCGGACGGCCAGGCCGCATCCGACACCCCGACCCTCGACAAGTTCGGCACCGACCTCACGGAGCTTGCCCGCCAGGGCGAGCTCGACCCGGTGATCGGACGGCTGGACGAGATCGAGCAGACCATCGAGATCCTCTCCCGGCGCACCAAGAACAACCCGGTGCTGGTGGGCGAGGCGGG
>BADC01000688.1 GCA_000333435.1 Corynebacterium-like bacterium B27
CGTAGAGCTCCTCGCCAACGGGCAGCGCACTCGGGTGCCCCAGCACGACGTCGGCATACCGGATGCCCGCCGCCGCCAACCCCAGGCGCGCACTGAAGGCGAGGTGGTCGACGAGGATCGTGTCGGGCTGCACCTGCTCCACCACGGCGATCGTCTCGCGCGCCTTGGCCACCGGCTCCCACATCAGATCGGTCAGACGCTCGGCCGCCTGGTAGGCGAGGGTGGGCAGCATCCCCCGCCGCGTGGCGTCGAAGAACCCCCGCAGCGACGCGTCCTCCTCGGGCGGCTGCTCGTCGGCCCGGATGACGGCGGCGTTCGATCCGCGGCCGAGGCTGAGGGGCATCCGCTCGAATCCGAAACGGCGAACGATCGGGTCGGTCGCCGGTCCGGTCGCCACGACCACGCGCTCCCCGCGGCGCTGCCAGGCGGAGGCGAGAGACGCGAGCGGCAGCAGGTGGGAGGCGTAGTCGGGCGAGACCACGAGCACCGTCATGCGACGGACACCGCCGCTTCAGCCTCGGCGTTCTCGGTGCGCACGCGGCGGTAGACCTCATCGAGGGCCGCCGCCATCGCCTGCACGGTGAACCGCCGCTCCACGACGGCGCGCGACCGGGCGGCGCGCTCGGGCGTGGGCTGCGCGGCGGTCTGCGCCGCGTTCGCCCCCGCCGGCTCGGCCGCGGCGATGTCGAGCGCCCGGCCCATCGCGGCCGCCAGCGCGGCCGGATCGGCGGTGCGGGTGAGGATGCCGGTGTCGCCGTCATCGACGTAGGTCGCCGGGCCGCCCCCGTCGGGCGCCACCACGAACAGTCCCGCCGCCATGGCCTCGAGCAGAGCGAGCCCGAACTCCTCCTTCACGCTGCCGCAGACGTAGACGCCGCCCGCCGCCGCGAGACCGGGCAGTCCGAGCCGGGCCGCCGCCATCCAGCGGGCGACGGTGTCGTTGGGCCGGTGCCCCGGCAGCAGCAGCCCGCGCGCAGCGTGTTCCGCGGGCGGAACGATGGCGTCGATCGCCGCCAGCTGCTCCCGCTCGTCGGCCGACGGCCGAGCCAGGTCGCCGCCCACCAGCAGCAGGTTCGCACGGTCGGCCGACCCCGCCTGCCAGGCCGCCACGATGGCCGCCATCCCCTTCACCCGGTGCAGTCGCCCCGCGCTCACGATGAGCGGCAGGCCGCGGCGCTCGGGCGGCAGGGTCTCGACGAGCGCCCGCAGCTCGGCCAGGGGCCCGGCCGCCGTCGCGCCGCCAGCGTGCGCAGTTGCGTCATGCACCGCCGCGTCGACCGAGGGCAGGTCGATCCCCTCGGGCACGATGGTGTGCCGCTCCGGATGCGCGGCGATGTCGATGCCCACCAGCGTCCGCATGTCACGGCGCAGCTCCGGCCGCGGGAACAGCACGGTGTGGTTCGCGTTCGACGCGAGGCGCTGCACGAGCCGGGCGCGGAACCAGAAGTGCTCGCGCGCATCCGCCTCGCCGAACGACGAGCGGGTGAGCGAGCCGGCGGTCTCGAGCGAGTGGATGACGGCGTGCGGGTCGGGTGCGACCGTGAACACCACCGGCAGGTCGAGTTCACGCGCCACGTCGGAGGCGGCGAGGCTGCCCACCTCGGCCATCCGGAGGTGGATGAGGTCGACCTCGCCGGCGGCGCGCAGGAGACGACGGATGCCGCGTCGCGCCGCGACCCGCTGCGGCCACGCCGTCGCCGAGCTCTGCGTGGGTGTGAGCAGCGGAATGCGGCCGTAGTGATGCCCGGCGGCGCCGCTCGCGATGTGGGTGACGCTGTCGATCGCGCTCTCGACCGATCCACGCGACATGGTGACGACCCGGGTACCCGGCCCGCCCTCGCGCACCAAGGCGTCGCCGAGGCGCACGAGCAGCGTGGCGACTCCCCCGTTGTCGCCGCTGCCCGCCGCGTTCAGTCCCGCGTCGACGTCGGCGTGCAGGAAGAGCTGCGCGACGGTGAACGGCGCGTCGGCCGATCCGGTGCGGATGGGACCGCCGGCGAGGTCGATCAGGGCGAGTTGGGCGGTGGCGGCGAGCTGGGCGTCGTCGGCCGCGCACGCGAGGTCGTCGAGCAGGGCGGCGACGCGCGCATCGCCACGACGCTGGCCGAGCGCCGCGATGGCGGCCGAGCGCACCAGCAGGTCTTCCCCGGTGTCGGCCGCCACCTCGAGGAGCACGCGCGCCGGTGCCGCGCCGTCGACGAGGCCCAACGTCTCGATCAGGCGGTAGCGCGCATCCGGAGCCTCGATGCCGAGCAAGGCGCTCTCGGTCGCCACGGCGATGTGCTCGGGACTGGTCTGCGCCCACAGTTCGAGCGAGCGCTGGGCGATCATGCCGCCGAAGCCGCCGCGCACGACCATGCCGAGCAGGCGCCCGACGGAGGCGAAGTGCGGGAGGCGCGAACCGAGCACCCAGGCGACGTGGTCGCTGAGGAAGGGGCGGTCGCCGGAGAGCAGTCGCGAGAGCGTGCGGTCGGCGTCGTCGCCGAAGACGTGGCCGAGGGCGTGCACGGCGGCGATGGCCGTGACCTCGTCGCTGTCGTCGATCGCCGCGGTCAGCACCCGCAGGGTTCGGCCGCCCGGCTCCCGGCTGGCCTCCAGGGCCAGGTCGTCGGCCAGCCGCATCGCCTCGACGATCGAGCCGGCCTCGTGCACCGCATCCACGGCAGTCTGAATTCCAACCTCAGATCCTAGGCACGTTTATTACTAGATGATCTAGCCATTTTCTGA
>BADC01000687.1 GCA_000333435.1 Corynebacterium-like bacterium B27
CCGACCGCGCGAAGACCATCGACCCAGATGCGCCGCTTCGTCGGCGACGCCTTCGCACGAGCTGCGCACCCCGTTGGTGTCGGTGCGCGGTTACGCCGAGCTCTACCGGATGGGGGGGCGTTGCAGACGCCCGAAGACGTCGCGCAGGCCATGGATCGCATCGAGAAGGAGGCGATCCGGATGGGCACGCTCGTCGAAGACCTCCTCGAAACTCGCCCGGCTCGACGAGACGCGGCCGCTGCAGCTGGCGCCGGTCGACCTCGTGCCGCTGACGCTCGACGCGGCGATGGATGCCCGTGCCGCGAGCCCGGGGCGCGTCGTCACCGCGATCACGCCGCACAGCGACGGGCCCGTCTCGTTCGCGCCCGGCATCGAGGGGGTGCCCTCTGCGGATGCGGATGCTGCAGGATCGGGGCGCACCCCGTCGACGGCGACCCGGCCCATCGCGTTCGCGAACGCGACGCTGGCGCGGCTGCGGCGCCGGCCGCGCGGAGTCGCGGGGGCCGGCGGAGCGGCTGCCCCGGGCGGCGGCGCTGCAGGCTTGGTGGGCTCGACTGGCGGTTCTGCCGCTGTTGTGCCGGGTGGCATGCCCGACACCGGCGCGCCCGGGCATCCTGGAGCCTCTGGGTTCAACGGGGCCACCGGAGCCAACGGGGCCACCGGCTCCGTGCCCGATCCCGCCGCGCTGGCCCAGGCCGCGACGCCCGACGGCACGGCGGCGGCCGCCCCGATCGCGATCCCCGAGACGCGGCCGATCGTGCTGGCCGAGGAGAACAAGATCCGGCAGGTGCTGACCAACCTCATCGGCAACGCCATCCGCTTCACCGACGCCGACAGCCCGATCGAGCTGTCGGTGCAGGTCGACGACGCCCGCCGGGTGGCGATGGTCGACGTGATCGACCACGGCGAGGGCATCCCGCCGCAGATCCGGGAGAAGATCTTCCAGCGCTTCTGGCGCGCCGACTCCTCGCGCACCCGCGAGACGGGCGGATCGGGCCTCGGCCTCGCCATCGTCTCGTCGATCGTCGCCGCCCACCACGGCACCGTCGAGGCGCTCGAGACCCCGGGCGGTGGCGCGACCTTCCGCGTCACGCTCCCCCTCATGCCCGTCGGCGCCGCCCCCACGCCCCCGCCCCGCAAGCCCCTCCCCGCCTAGTCCCTCCCCACCTACCCCCCTTCTCGAACGACGGAGTTCATGCGCATCCGACGGCAACGACGGATGCACGCCCCGACGTAGCCGGTCCACTCCGTCGTTCCCGCCCACGCCACCGCCCACCACCGCCACGACGGCGGCGCCACCGCGGAAGGTCGGCCCGCTGCAGCCGCCCGAACGACGGAGTTTGCGCGCATTCCGCGGCAACGACGGAGGCAGGGCCCGACGTTTGCGGGTGGCTCCGTCGTTCCGAGGCTGAGACGGGCGAGCACTGTGGCGACCCGGCCGCCCGCCGCAGTCAGCTCGCGCGGGCCTCGGCCTCGCGGGCCAGGAGGAGGTAGCTGCTCGCCGTCCAGGTGTAGGCGCGGTCGCGGAGGCCGGCGCCGGTGAGGGCGTCGAAGTTCTCGGCGAAACCGGAGCGCTCGCACAGGCGCCGGAACCGCTCGCTGATCCGGTCGGCCAGCTCCGTCGCCCCCGCCTGGCGCAGCCCGTCCTCCACGAGCACCGTCGACGGCGCCCAGACCGGCCCCCGCCAGTACCCGTCGGCCTCGTACTCCGCGCTGTCGACGAGCTCCGTGGCCGGGCCGAACTCGGTCAGGTGCGACTCGATCCGGGTCGCGAGGCCGGCGGTGACGGCGGCCGGCAACCCGGCCGATGCCACGATCGGCAAGGTGCTGAGCAGCGAGGTCGTCGTGCTCTCGCGTCCGCTCGAGGGCGCCCGCGCGACGAAGGTGGCGCCGCGCCAGAGCTCCAGCAGGGCCGCCCGGATCGACTCCGCCTCACTGAGCCAGCCCGCCGCATCCTCGCCGCGCCCGACCTCGGCCGCCAGCTCGGCGAGCACCTCGAGCTGAACCACGAGGAAGGCGGCGAGGTCGGGCGCCTCGATCACGCGGTCGCGATCGAACATGGTCGAGTTGTCCCAGCCGCTGTCGTTGCCGTGCTGGTAGTGGGCGAGCGGATGCCCGGGCACCCGCCTGCGGTCGAGCCAGAACCGGGTCCACCGCGCCAGCGCGTCGTAGATCGCCGCCAGCTCGCCGGCCGAGAGCGGCGCCGCGAGCGCGGCGCGGAGCTTACGGAGGGCCCAGCCGTGGATGGGCGGCTTCACGAAGTTGTAGAGCACCTCGGAGTGCGTGACCGAATCGGGCAGCGCGCCCGACGGGTCCTGGAAGTCGAAGACGAGACGGAACTGCTCCACAGCCTCGCGCGGCAACCCGGGCGCGAGCGCCAGGGCGTTGAAGCAGTGGTCCCAGCTCCAGACCTTGTCCATCCAGTGCTTCGACATGAAGATCGCCTCGCGCTCGAGGAAACCGCGCGGCGCCCCCGTCGCCGACCAGAGCACGTAGCACGCCGCCACGGCGGCCGGAGAGCGTTCGCTCCGCCACGGAGCGAGCGTCTCCACGTAGTCGTCGAACTCGGCCGCGGCCTCGGCGACGAGCTCGTCGAACGACCGCGAAGCGGTATACGGCGCACGGGCCGTCTCGTATTCCTCGATCGCGAGCTCCCAGGTGCCGCCGGGTGCTTCGACCCAACGGTCGTCGGTGCCGAGCTCCTCGGCCCCTGACACCACCGTCTCACCGGTCACGGTGGTGATGCGGTAACGCCGGCCGGTCTCGTAGGAGGTGAGCACGGCCGCCCCGTCGACGGGGTCACGGAAGAGGTAGGAGCCGGTGAAGGGTGTCAGCTCGGTCACGGCATCCGCGATGCGCATGCCCAATCCGCGGCCGCGCATCCGGATGGTGCTGTCGTTCTCGAACACCGCTTCAACCGCCCCGGCCGGTGACTGCCAAAGAAGACGGCCCGGGGCTGCCGACACCGCCACGACACCCGCGGCGCCGTCGGAGAGCGGCTCGAACCGGAAGATCGCGTGCATCCCGGTCTGGTGCGACACCAGGTGCAGCTGCTCGCGGGTGGTGTGCAGGCCCACCACCGGCGAGATGTCGAGCCACGAGCCTCGCCGGCTGAACGGGATCTCACGGATGTCGAACGACAGGTCGGACGGTGCGGTCACGAAGGCCCTTTCAGGAATGATGCGGATTCTCCGGGGCGCCCACGCGGAGCGCCCCGGAGAACCCGGATGATCAGTTCAGTGTGAACTGAACCGTGGTGGTGTTGCCGGCGACGTCGTAGACGACGAGGGTGTTGGCCCCCTGCACCGCCCCGAACACGCCGGGCTTGACGAAGTTGACGTCCGACCACGCGTTGTTCGAGAGATCCTTCACGACGCCGTTGAGCGTCACCTTGTCGATGAGCCCGACGTCGTTCAGCTTGAAGCTGACGAGATCGTAGACCCCGTCGGCCCCGAGGGTGAACGAGTCACCCGTCTTCACCGAGACGGTCGGCGCCGTGGCATCCACCGTGACGTCGAAGGTCTTGGTGGGCGCGATGTTGCCGGCCAGGTCTTCGGCGTTGTAGCGGATGGTGTACTTGCCGTCGGGCAGGTTCACCGTCGCGGTGTGCGTGCCGGTGAGCGCGCCGTCGGCGACCGCCGTCTGGGTGCTCTTCACGAGCGTGCCACCCTGGTAGATGTTCGCCACGATCCGCTTCAGCCCGCGGTCGTCGCTCGCGTCGACCTGGAGCGACAGCGCCGAGAACGGTCCCGCGGTGGTCGGCGTCACGAGCGTGGCG
>BADC01000686.1 GCA_000333435.1 Corynebacterium-like bacterium B27
CGCCCCGGAGAAGGTCACATGGTCCGCGAGCCAGTTGAACGTATTCATGGCATGGGACAGAGATGTCTACCACGACGAGCATCACCCGTTCTGGTTCCTACTCGCCCGCACCGGCATGCGACGCAGCGAAGCGCTCGCCCTTCGGTGGGCCGACCTCGACCTGAAGCGACAGCGGATCTCAGTCCGCCGCGCCGCAGATACCATCAACCACGGAGCGACCAAGAAGACTAAGAGCGGCAAGGCAAGGGTCATAGACATCGACAGCGAGACCATCGACATCCTTCGCGGATGGAAGGCGCTGCGCGGCACGCTGTCGCTGGATCTCGCCCGCCCCGATGCCTATCTTTTCGGCGATGACGCGGGCAACGTGATCAACCCGAATCGCGCCACTGCACGATGGTCGGTGAGGGTAGCGGCAGCGCGGCGAGCTCTCGGCGATGATGCACTTCCGAAGATGCCGATGCATGGCCTTCGACACTCCCATGCCACGCTGCTGCTCGAGGCCGGCGTGCATCCGAAGGTCGTGCAGGAACGGCTCGGGCACAGCGACATCTCGATCACCATGAGCGTGTACAGCCACGTGACCGAGACGATGCAGAGGGACGCCGCTGACCGTCTCGCGGCCGTGTTCGCCGGGGCTTAGCCCATCGCTCAGCACACCGTGGGCAAAATGGGAACCTCTGGACAAGAGAAACACCCGGTCAAGGCGCGAATTGACACGGTGCCCCTGGAGGGACTCGAACCCCCAACCTGCTCCTTAGGACGGAGTCGCTCTTCCATTGAGCTACAGAGGCTGACCCCACGAGTTTAGCGGGTACAGCCGGTCACGCCCGGCGGCCGGCTCAGGCCGCCGCCAGGAACGTCTCCCACTGCGGCTCGGCCTTCTCGGTGCCCTTGATCGACCACCCGGCCTGATGCGGCATCCGCGGGGCGAAGCGCAACGACCAGCCCATCTCGGCCGGCGTGCGGTCGCCCTTCACGTTGTTGCAGCGCAGGCAGCACGCCACGAGGTTCTCCCACGTGTCCTTCCCGCCACGGGACCGCGGCTGCACGTGGTCGATCGTCGTGGCCGACGCACCGCAGTACCCGCAGCGCTGCCCGTCACGACGCAGCACTCCGCGCCGCGACACCGGCATCATGCGGTTCAAGGGCACCCGCACGTACCGGGTGAGCAGGATGACCGCCGGCCGTTCGTAGGCACCCGAGGTGCCGAAGACCGGATGCTCGTCGTCGCTCGCCAAGACGCGCGCCTTCTCGTTCAAGACCAGAACGAGCGCCCGCTTGAACGAGACGACCCCGAGCGGTTCATATCCTGCGTTGAGGACCAGTGTTCGCATGCTCTCCCTTTCGAAGAGACCTGGACGGCTTCCAGGTGTTCGATGATTCACATGTCGACGAGCGGGCCGGGAGACGCGTGGGCAACAAAAAAGGCGCCGTCACAATGACAGCGCCTTGCTCGCAGAGACCGATATCCGGCCCTGACTGAACACACTCGTGTGCCTGCGCACGGGCGGCAGAAGGCGATCCGTGGTGCGGATGCTCCTACCCTGTGACATCAGGCTCTCCCGATTCCTTCGACGATCAGAGCATCAGGTTACGACAGAATCGGCGTGCCACATATTCGTGGCACGCCGATTCAGGAGTCGGTAACGGAGTGTTTACACGCCGTCTGCGCAGAACTAGGCGACGATGCGCACGAAGTAGTAGCTTCCCCACACCGGGCGGTGCTCGACGTAACGACCCCAGTCGGGCGAGTCGATCATGCCGCCGTTGCCGTCGTAGATGCCGACGTGCCCGATCGGGTAGATCATGAGGTCACCGGCCTGCGCATCGGCCGGGGAGATCGGGATACCCATCGCCGCCTGGTTGCTCACCGTACGCGGCAGGTAGATGCCGAACGCGCCGAACACGTACTGGGTGAGGCCGTCGCAGCCGAAGCTCGTGTCGGGGCTCGCACCCGAGCCGTAGGGCACGACGCCCACGAACTGCTCGGCGAACGCCACGATCGCGGCACCGCTGTAGGAGCCCTGCGGCGGGTTGACGGTGAAGGCACCGCTGGTCGAGGCGGTCGCACCCTTGGCGGCGGCAGCCTCGGCGGCACGGTTCGCCGCCTCGGTCGCGGCCACCGCGGCAGCTGCGGCCTCACGGGCGGCAGCCAGCTCTTCGGTGGTGGGCGCCTTGTAGTTGTCGCGGCTGACGGCGAGCGCTGCGGATGCGTTGGCCGGCACCTCGAGCGTCTGCGCACCGCTCAGCGCGGTGTCGGTCGCAACGCCGTTGTCGAAGTTGCCACCACCGCCGAATGCGTACGCGGGCAGTGCCATGGTGGCGATGAGGGCGGCGGCGAAGGTCATGACGACCGCGCTCACGGCGCCCTTCTTCGTGGGCTTCTTGAGCCGCGGCATCCGGATGCCCGATCCGCGCTTCGCGGCGGCAGCCGACGTCGTGGCGACCGGCGCCGGCGCTGCCTCCCGTGGAAGTGCGAGCTCGAGCGCCTTCACGCTCTCGGGCGCGCGGGCGATGGCGGGCTCTGTGGCCGACGACGCCGCCAGCACGAGATCGGTGCCCGGCGCGACGGCCTCGGGGGCCGACCCGGCGGATGCGCCAGCTGCAGCACGCGCCTCGGCCTCACGCCGCTCACGACGGGTCATGGGCTGACCGGTGCCGGTGCTGGCGGATGAAGCGGAAGGTGTCTCGGGTCTATTCGGGTTTTCGGGGTTTCGCTCGGAACCGAGCGACTCACCATATGGGGCCAAAATGAAATCCTCCGGCACCTCTCGCAGCTAGGGCACTGCTCCCGTCCACACCGAATTGCGTGCGTAGTCAGCGACCAAGAGACGGGAATCGAGGTGTCTTGGCCCGCGCCCGCGGCCGTCAGGTGGCCTCGGACTCGTTAGAGAATACGGGAGGGTGCGGAGTTTGTCACTTCTCGACCCGCGCTTTTTAACAATTCTGTAACGCCGCATCCGGCCCGATGGATTTAGATGCCAACGAATATATGGCTTGCGACCTCATTGGGCAGTTCGAGGCCCTCGCCGTAACCCTCAACCTCGACTAGAACGTAGGAACCGACCGGAGTGAAGGCCGCCGTGGCCCCGGGAACGATGCCGGCCTGCTTCAACTGCAGCAGCAACTCGGGGTCGACCTGGGCCGGTTCGCCGAGGCGGCGGATGGTCTTCGTCTGAGGGCCCACGGCTCCGTGCACGAGGGTGACGATGTTCACCACGCCCTTCGTGAACGGGATGGCGGCGGCCTCACCGAAGGCGTCGAGACCCGGGATGGGGTTGCCGTACGGCGACTCGGTGGGGTGGTCGAGCATGTCCAGGATGCGCAGCTCGACCTGCTCGCTCATCACATGCTCCCAGCGGCATGCCTCTTCGTGCACCAGCTCCCAGTCGAGACCGATGACGTCGCTCAGCAGGCGCTCGGCGAGGCGGTGCTTGCGCATGACCGAGATGGCCTTGCGGCGGCCGACCTCGGTGAGTTCGAGGTGCCGGTCGACGGAGACGACGACGAGACCGTCGCGCTCCATGCGCCCGATGGTCTGCGACACGGTGGGGCCGGAGTGGCCGAGACGCTCGGAGATGCGCGCGCGAAGAGGATTGATGTTCTCCTCCTCGAGCTCAAGGATCGTTCGGAGATACATCTCGGTGGTGTCGATGAGATCTGCCAATGAATGCTCCTAGACCCTGTGAGGCGTACCTAACCAGCCTACTGTTTCGGCGTGCGACCCGGGCCCTCGCGCGTCGATACTATTGAGCGCATGGCCGAGATCCAGATTCCCACCGACCTCCTGCCCGTCGACGGCCGATTCGGCTGCGGGCCGTCCAAGGTGCGTGCGGCGCAGCTCGAAGACCTCGTCACCCGCGGAGCGACGCTGCTCGGCACGAGCCACCGTCAGGCGCCGGTGAAGTACCTGGTCGGGTCGGTGCGCTCCGGGCTCTCCACCCTCTTCTCGCTGCCCGACGGCTACGAGGTCGTGCTCGGTAACGGCGGCTCGACCGCGTTCTGGGATGCGGCGGCGTTCGGCCTCATCGAGAAGCGTGCCGAGAACCTCTCGTTCGGCGAGTTCGGGTCGAAGTTCGCCGCCGCTGCGGCCGCGCCGTGGCTCGAGGCACCGCACGTCGTGAAGTCGGAGGCCGGCACCCGCGGGTCGATCGAGGTCGTGGAGGGCGTCGACGTGTACGCCTGGCCGCACAACGAGACCAGCACCGGCGTGATGGCGCCCGTGACGCGCGTGCAGGGCGACGAGGGCGCGCTCACCGTCGTCGACGCCACGAGCGCCGCCGGGGGCATCGCGTTCGACGCCGCCGAGACGGATGTCTACTACTTCGCCCCGCAGAAGAACTTCGCCAGCGACGGCGGGCTGTGGTTCGCGCTGTTCTCGCCGGCAGCGCTGGAGCGGGTGGAGCGGATCGCCGCATCCGGCCGGTACATCCCCGAATTCCTGAGCCTGAAGAACGCTGTCGACAACTCGCGGCTGAACCAGACGCTGAACACGCCGGCCATCGCGACCCTCGTGCTGCTGGAGAACCAGATCGAGTGGATCAACGGGAACGGTGGGCTGTCGTGGGCATCCGCTCGCACGACGGAGTCGTCGTCGGCGCTCTACGAGTGGGCATCCGGGGTGTCGTACGCGACGCCGTTCGTCGCCGACCCGGCGCACCGGTCGCAGGTGGTCGTGACGATCGACTTCGACGATTCGATCGACGCCGCTGCCGTCGCTGCAGCGCTGCGGTCGAACGGGATCGTCGACACGGAGCCGTACCGCAAGCTCGGGCGCAACCAGCTGCGGGTGGCGACGTTCGTGTCGATCGAGCCGTCGGACGTGCGGGCGCTGATCGCGTCGATCGAGTACGTGGTGGAGCACCTGGCCGACTGAGGCCGGCGCCGACGCCGACGCCGACGAGCGCGCCCGCTCGCGACGGCTGCGGACTTCTCCAAACCTCGTGCGCACCTCGCCCCTGGAGGGCGACGGTTGGCGCGTGCTTTGGAGTTGTCCGCGTTCGCCCTGCGGGCGCTGCCCGGATTCGGGCTACGAGGCCGCCCGAGTGGTCAGCGTCCGGACCAGGGGCCTTCCGCGTGCGGGTCGTCGAGGTCGTCGCCGTAGGCGTCCGCGTCGTCGGATGAGTCGTCGTCACTGACGATGTCCGAGGACTCGTCCTCGTCGCCGTTGGGTTCGGCGTCGCCGTCGACGGAGCCGCCGGGCTCGGAGCCGGCGGCCCCGAAACCATCCTCGACGGAGCCGGCGAGCTCGTCGTCGTCCGTCACGTGGTCGTCGATGTCGATGTCGATGCCGTTGTCGAGGTCGAGTCCGTCGTCGTCGAGGTCGTGGTCGTCGTCATCGTCATCGTCGCCGAAATCGTCGTCGTCGTCGCCGAGATCGTCATCGCCTTCGGCGTCGTCTTCGTCGTCGTCATCGAGGTCGTCGTCGCCCTCTTCCTCGTCGGCGGCCTGGGCCGCTGCGAGCTCCTGCGCGAGCTGGTACTCGGCGAGGCGCTCCGACCACGGCACCCAATCGGGCGCGATCAGGGCGCTCTCACCGGGCAGCATCTCGACCTCGAGCACGGTCGGCTCGGAGTCGGTGTCGGTGCGAGCGATCGTCACCGTCCAATGCCAGCCCGGGTAGCCCGCGAGCTTCGAGGCGAAGTGCAGGCTGAGCACGTGGTCCTCATCGGCGACCGAGCCCACGACCTCGCCGACCGTGGCGGCGGGCGTGATCTCGAGCAGCGCGGCGCGCGCCAGATCGACGGATGCGAGCAGCACCTCGTCGACGACCGGTGTGGGCTTCGGCTCCACGGGCTCGCCGGCAGCCGGCTCGTCGGCTTCTGCTTCGGCTTCGGCTTCGGCTTCGGCTTCGCCCGCGCCGTCGGAGTCGCGCACGTCGGCGGCACTTTCGGCCTCGTCGGCGAAACCGGCCGCATCCGCCACCGGCTCGACCGCGTCAGCGGAAGAGTCCACGTCGGAGACCACCGCGGCTGCGGGCTCCACGTCGGCGGCGGACTCGAGGCCGGCAGCGGACTCGCCGTCAGCGACCGGCGTCTCGGCGTCAGCGGAACGGTCGACGGAGTCGTCGGACGCCACTAGGCGTCCAGCTCGTCGGCGACCTTCCGCAGCAGCGCGGCGATCTTGCGGCTGTGGGCGTTGTCGGGGTAGCGCCCGCGCTTGAGGTTTCCGCCGATGGAGTCGAGCACCTTCACGAGGTCTTCGACGATCACGGCCATGTCGTCGGCGGGCTTGCGTGCCATCTTCTGCAGGCTCGGCGGGGCCTCGAGCACCCGCACCGACAGCGCCTGAGCACCGCGCTTGCCGTCGGCGATGCCGAACTCGAGCTTCGTGCCGCTCTTCACGGTGACCCCGGCCGGCAGAGCGGACGCGTGCAGAAACACCTCTTGACCGTCATCGGAACTGATGAAGCCGAAGCCCTTCTCGTCGTCGTAGAACTTGACCTTGCCGGTAGGCATCCTGAATCTCCTCGTGTAATCGGCCCGAATACCTCTCGTGGCCACTGACCAGCCTACCGGTGCCCGTATCCTTGGTGTCGTGAGTGACGAACAGAAGAGCGCGCCGGGTCGCGCCGAACGACCCCTCGCGTTCATGGTCGCGGCGACGATCGGCCTGTCGGTGCTCGCGTTCCTGACCATCATCATCTCGACGCTGCTCGGCGTGCGCGACTTCGACAGCGACCTGTGGCGCGTGATCTTCTTCATCCCCCTCGTCGGCCTGCCGATCGGGCTGATCTTCATGATCGCCCTGCTCGTTGTCAACATGCGTCGGCGCGCTCGCGACGCCCGCGGGAGTCGATGAGCGATTCGCTCGCCCTCGCGCGGCGGCTGAGCTCCCTCGACGACGAGGCGCTGACCGCCCTGCTCGTGCGCCGTCACGTCGCTGCCCGCGACCAGCACGACTTCTTCGACCTGGCGGATGCGCTGCTCGACCCGACCTCCATACAGCTGGCCCTGCGCTCCCTCGACCGGTCGACGCTGGCTGACCTCGCCGCAGGCTCGGCGCCGCACACGGCTGCCGCGACCCTGAGCGAGCTCGCGCTCGGTCAGGCGACGGATGCGACGGCCGAGCCCCGCCCGTACGCCGCCGTCGCCGAGGTGGCCGCGCGGGTGCTGACCGAGGCCGACGGCTCGGCGCCCGGCGTATCCGAGCCGGCCGGAGCCGGCACTGTGAGCACGGCAGCGGATGCGATGGGGAGCGAGCGCGCGTTCGTCGCCATGGCGGCGGTCGCCGAACTCGGGCAGCAGCTGCGGGCCGCACCGCTGCGACTGCTCGCACGAGGAGGCGTGCCGGCCGGAGACGAGAAGCGGCTCGGGGCCGTGCTCGGCGTCGACCCGCAGGCAGTGCCCGATGTGGTCGGGATCGCCTCCGCCGCGCGGCTCGTGGCGGTGGAGGGCGACACGCTCCTCTCGACGTCGCTCGCCGACGAGTGGGGTCGACTCCCCGCCGCCGAGCGCTGGCTCGCGCTCGCCACGGCCTGGCTCGGCAGCCTCCCTCTCCCCGTGCAGCGGGCGCTCCGCGCCGCCAACACGCAGAACGGCGACGGCACCGATGCGGGTGGCGCGGCGGACGGCGACGGGGGTGGCGGGGCGGACGCCCCGGGCGGCTGGGTGAGCGGGAGCGCTTTGCGGGAGCGGTATGCGTGGCTGTTCCCTGCATCCGACGCGGCGATGCGCGCTCAGCTCGCGGATGTCGACCGCATTGCGACGCTGCTCGGCCTGACGGCCGATGGGCAGGGAACGTTGTTCGGGCGGGCCGCGCTCGCGGCGACGGCGGCTGCGGTTTCCGCTCTGGACGCGGCGCTGCCACCCGAGGTCGACCGCGTGTATGTGCAGCACGACCTCTCGGTGATCGCTCCGGGGCCGCTCGCCCCCGCCGTCGACGCCCGCCTGCGCCTGCTCGCCGACATCGAGAACCGCGGGGTCGCATCCAGCTACCGCATCTCCCAGGCGACCATCGACCGCGCACTGGCTTCGGGCGAGACCGAACCCGACCTCAAGGGATTCCTCTCCGAGATCTCGCTGACCGGTATTCCGCAGGCCCTCGACTACCTCCTCACCGAGGGCGGCCGCCGCCACGGCTCCGTCCGCGTTCGCCGGCTCGCGGATGCGGATGCCCACGCGGGCGCCCCCCGCACCCTCGTGCACACCCGCGACCGCTCCCTGCTCGCCGCCCTCGCCGTGGATCAAACCCTGGCACCCCTCGTCCTGCGGGCCACCGACGCCCCCGGCGTCGACGGCGACGCCCTCGCCAGCCGGAGCGACCCGACGACCGTCTACTGGTCGCTCGTCGACGCGCGCTACCCCGTGCTCGCCGAAGACGCCGAGGGCCGCCCGACAGTGATGCGCCGCGCTCGCATCGCAGACCCGCCGGCCGCACGGCCGACGCCGCCCCGCGACGGGTCCACCGCGACCCCGGCCGCGCCGGCAGCCGCACCCGCGCCGCCCGAGCAGTCCTCGCCGCCCGACCAGTCCGCGCCGCCCGCGGCGCCCGCCCCGCCGACCCCGCCCGCGATCGTCGACCTCGTGCGCCGCCTCCGCGACTCCGCGGCCCGCCAGTCCCCCGCCGACGACTCAGCCTGGGTGGCCCGCCGCCTCGAGCAGGCGGTACGCAGCCGAACCTCCGTCACCATCGACGTCGAGCTGCCCGACGGCAGCACGCGCCGCCTCGACGTCACCCCGCTCAGCCTCGCCAACGGCCGCCTGCGCTGCGTCGACGAGCGGGCCGGCGTCGAGCGCACGTTGCCGGTAGCGAACATCCGCCTCGTCCCGGCCGACTGACAGCAGCGCGCCGTAGACTCGTCTGTTATGCCCGACGGCCCCCTCATCGTTCAAAGCGACCGCACCGTACTGCTCGAGGTCGCGCATCCGGATGCCGAAGCCGCGCGCCACGAGCTCGCGGTCTTCGCCGAGCTCGAACGCGCCCCTGAACACATCCACACCTACCGCATCACGCGCCTCGGGCTCTGGAACGCGCGCGCCGCCGGCCACACGGCCGACGAGATCCTCGCGACCCTCGAGCGCTTCTCGAAGTTCGCGGTGCCGCAGACCGTCACCCTCGAGATCGTCGAGACCATCGACCGCTACGGAAAACTCGTGATCGAGCGCCACTCCGACGGCGTGCTCACCCTGCGCTCCACCGACCCCGCCGTGCTCACCGAGATCACCCGCGGTAAGAAAGTGGCGCCGCTCCTCACCGAGAAGCGGGACGACGGCAGCTGGAGCATCGAGCCCTGGGCGCGCGGGCAGCTGAAGCAGGAGCTGATCAAGCTCGGCTGGCCCGCCGACGACCTGGCCGGCTTCACCCCCGGCACCCCGCACGAGATCGACCTCGACCAGGCCGGCTGGCACCTCCGCGACTACCAGCAGCAGGCCGTCGACAACTTCGCCGCGCACGGTTCCGGCGTGGTGGTGCTCCCCTGCGGCGCCGGCAAGACCCTGGTGGGCGCCGGCGCCATGGCGAGCGTGAAGACGAACACGCTCATCCTGGTGACGAACACGGTCTCCGCCCGCCAGTGGCGCGCCGAGCTCCTGAAGCGCACCACCCTCACCGAGGACGAGATCGGCGAGTACTCGGGTCTCGTCAAGGAGATCAAGCCGGTCACCATCGCGACGTACCAGATCCTCACCGCCAAGCGTGGCGGCAAGTACGCGCACCTCGAGCTGCTCGACGCCCTCGACTGGGGGCTCGTGGTCTACGACGAGGTGCACCTGCTGCCTGCCCCGGTGTTCAAGCTCACCGCCGACCTGCAGGCGCGCCGCCGCCTCGGCCTCACCGCCACGCTGGTGCGCGAAGACGGGCGCGAGTCGGATGTCTTCAGCCTGATCGGCCCGAAGCGCTTCGATGCCCCCTGGAAGGAGATCGAGGCCCAGGGCTACATCGCCCCCGCGAACTGCTACGAGGTGCGCGTCGACCTGCCGTTCACCGAGCGGATGACCTACGCCGCGGCCGCCGACGACGAGCGCTACCGCCTCGCAGCCACCGCGCCGGCCAAGCTCGAGGCGACACGGCAGCTGATCGAGCAGCACCGCGGCGAGCGCATCCTCGTCATCGGGCAGTACCTCGACCAGCTCGAGGAGCTCTCGCGTGAGCTCGGCGCCCCCGAGATCACGGGCGCGACGCCGGTGGCCGAGCGCGAGCGGCTGTTCCAGGCCTTCCGCGACGGGGAGGAGAAGATCCTCGTGGTGTCGAAGGTGGCGAACTTCTCGGTCGACCTGCCCGAGGCGAGCGTGGCCATCCAGGTCTCCGGCTCGTTCGGCTCCCGCCAGGAGGAGGCACAGCGTCTCGGCCGCCTGCTGCGCCCGAAGGAGTCCGGGCTGCCCGCGAGCTTCTACACGCTCGTCGCACGCGACACCGTCGATCAGGAGTTCGCGCAGAATCGCCAACGGTTCCTCGCCGAGCAGGGGTACGCCTACAGCATCCTCGATGCGGATGCGATCGCCGCGTAGCAGGCTCAACGCGCGCATCCGAAAACTTCTCAGACTTCGCCCAGCGAACCCGCAGATAATGGAGCCATGACCGGCCCTCGCATCCTGATCGTCGACGACGAACCCAACATCCGCGACCTCCTCACCACCAGCCTGCGTTTCGCCGGCTTCGCGGTGCGTGCCGTCTCCAACGGCGCCCAGACCATCTCTGCCGTGCTCGAAGAAGAGCCCGACCTCATCATCCTCGACGTGATGCTGCCCGACATGAACGGCTTCGGCGTCACGAAGCGGCTGCGCGCGGCCGGCTACACCGCGCCCATCCTCTTCCTCACCGCGAAGGACGACACCGAGGACAAGATCACGGGCCTCACCGTCGGCGGCGACGACTACGTGACCAAGCCGTTCTCGCTCGACGAGATCGTGGCGCGCATCAAGGCCATCCTCCGGCGCACCATGCAGGCCGACGAAGACGCGATCATCCGCGCCGGCGAGCTCACCATGGACCAGGACACGCACGAGGTGTTCGTCGGCGACGCCGCCATCGAGCTCTCCCCCACCGAGTTCAAGCTGCTGCGCTACCTCATGCTGAACCCCAACCGGGTGCTGTCGAAGGCGCAGATCCTCGACCACGTCTGGGAGTACGACTTCAACGGCGACGCGGGCATCGTGGAGAGCTACATCTCCTACCTCCGCCGCAAGCTCGACGCCCACACCGAGGAGTCGCTCATTCAGACCAAGCGCGGCTTCGGGTACATGCTCAAAGTCTCGAAGGCGTAGAGGGCGTAGCCTTCTGGGAGCATGCTCAACGCCATCCTGAAGCAGTGGAACTCCATCTCACTGCGCTCGAAGATCACCGGGGTGACGGTGCTCATGCTCACCTTCGGCCTCGTGGTCTCGGGTGTCGGCACCATGATCGTGCTGCGCACGTACCTGCTGCAGCAGGTCGACTCGCAGCTCGACTCGGCGAGCCGTGACCCCTCGCCCTTCCTGGGGCCGGATGCGACGACCGAGCAGTTCCGCATCGAGGACATCACCTCGGCGCCGACCGACTACTTCGTGGGGCTGCTCGACGCCTCGGGCAACCTGATCGTCTCGAACTGGGGCGATCGTCCCGCCGACGCGATGCCCAACGCGCAGGTCTCGCTCGACACCTCGAACCTGCTGGGCGGCAAGGTGTTCAGCGTCGACTCGGTCGACCAGCGCACCGAGTGGCACGCCATCGCCACCACCGTCTACCTCTTCGGCGGCGACGGATCGCTCGGCAACGTGGTCATCGCGAAATCGCTGGCCGAGACCGAGAAGACTACGGCGACCTACCTCTCGATCTTCCTCGCCTTCGGCGTGGGTGTGGTCATTCTCGGCGCCATGCTGACGCGGTGCTCGTCA
>BADC01000685.1 GCA_000333435.1 Corynebacterium-like bacterium B27
CGTGATCTGCGAGAGTTGCGTTCTCGTCGAACGGGTCGTCCATTCTTACCATTAGCTAGCTGCCTTTCTTCCTGTGGCTTGCGGAACATCCGGAACAAGTGGAACAAGGGCCAGGTTTGGGGCTGTTTGTTCCGGATGTTCCGGATGTTCCGTTGTCTCTGACGTGTGCGCGGGTACGTACCGACCGAATGCGTCGGCGAGATCCGAGCGAAGGTAGCCCTGCAGGGTGCCGGCGTTGATTCGGATCTTGCGTGGGCTGATGGCGTACTTCGCTAGGGTTTGCGACAGGAACCGGGAGTCGATCGGTTCCCCCTTGATGTGGTTCCACGGCGATGTCTCGATCGCGTGCAGATCCTCAAGCAACTGCTGGGTGCTGATACGGTCGCGGTCGCCGAGCACGAACTTGATGTCAGTGAGTAGCTTGATGCCTAGGGTTGCCGGGCGGTCTCGGGCCTGCTCTACGAAGAACAGCGCGGCTTCGCGTGCACGCTTCGGCCATAGCCCTCCGGCGACGTCTGACACGGCGATGATTGGTTCCCACACGTCGGCGTCGCGATCTTCGATTCCTTCGGGCAGCTCGGGCCACACGTCCTGCAGAGATGGCCGTGCGTTGTTGGACCAGTCCGCGAGCGCGACGTAGAGGCTGTTGCTCTCCTGCGCGTAGACCCGACGACGGTACGGTTGCACCTTCTCGTCGGCTCGCCGTCTCTTCATGTGAATGACGATGGATCGTGTCATCAGCGTGTCGGGCAGCAGGTTGAGCTCGGCGAGCGCGACCGCGGAGAACGACGGCCAGTCTTCGGTCACTACCTCCTTGCCACGCACCGTTGCCCGCCCCGCGGTCGCACCGCGGCGGTAGCCGGAGTTCAGGAGGCCGCGGAGGTCTTCGTTCGCGTCGGCCTTACGACTGTTGAAAATGGCGTCAACTTCGTCGAACAGCAGGGTCGGCAGGCCCTCGGGGTCGCTGATCTTGCGGAACACATATGCTGGGGTGGCGTTCACTGTGATGACGGGTCGCGGCACGAGCGGTTCGGTGATCTCGAGCAGCCTGGTCTTGCCGCTGCCCGGCTCGGGGCTGAGCGCTGCAAGGCGCGGGGTGTTGTCGAACACGTCGACCAGGTGTGCGTGCGCGATCCAGAGGACGTGTGCCGTACGGGCATGGATGGTCGGGTAAGCGACGAACCGGGATACGAATTCTTCGACTCTGTCGAGGATGTGGTTGTTGGTTTCGGTCATGGGGTGCTCCTTCCGAAGCCATCTAGTAAGTCGTTGAGCCATTTCTCGTACCGCTCGGCGTTCTCGTGGTTGCCACGGATTCGTTCGAGCTCGGCGTAGCTGGGCCCTGGCTTCTGCAGCGTGGTCGGGTTGAACGCCCGGTTGTAGTAGCGGTCACGGTCGGCGATGGCTTCATCGATTTCGGGTTGCCGCGATGCCGCGCCTTCGTTCCAGGCCATCCACCAGAACGCGGCCAGCCCGCGCGGCAACTGCCAGACCTGGAGGCGGTCGTTGAGGAGGTCTTCTGCCCATCGTTCGATGTGCTGATCGGCTGTGTCGCTGATGCGGATGAGTGCTTGCGGGTGCGGAGAAACGGCCGGCACAGGTGAGTCATTTTGCTCAGGTGCCGGCCGTTCTCCCTCGTTCACGACTCGCTCGTCCAATCGTCCGGGCCGGGGTTCTCGGCACGCGCAGCGGTCTCGATGAGCCGCACAGCGAGGCGCACGGCCTCATCGGGAAACAAGTCGACCTGCGCGCCGAGAACGTTGACGATCACCACCGGGCTGATCTCGTCTACCACGCCCGATTCTGTTGTGATGGGACCTGCCAAGCGGGTATCGGTGAAGGTCACTTGTTCTGCCCCCGGGATGCGGGACGTTCAGGCATCCGATCGGCTACGCGATCCAGGTCGACCTTGTCGTAGAGAACCCGCCGACCCCGGCCCTTCGGAGTGATCTCCTTTTGCTCGCGTAGAACATCGAGGTCGCGAAGACTGAGACTGAGGTAGTAGGCGGCCTGCTCGCGCGTCATCATTCGAGGCGCGAATTCAACCCGAATCACATGAAGAGACATCAGGCAACCTCCCCGTTAGAACCCAGAGCGTGACTGCCGAACATCACTTCAAACGGCTCTAGGCCGACGACTTCACACACGCGGAATACCTCGTCCATGGTGAATGCCCGGTGGCGATTTATGCTCAAACTGAACGTGCCCGCGTTCATACCGATGGCGGCGGCGACATCGCATTCCCTCATGCCCTTAGTGCGGATGCCTTCTCGCATCGCCGAGGTCACAGCAACATCGAGGCGCTGAAGTTCCGACTGAAGTCGCCGCTTCTGACCCTCAGTCATCATGCCGCCACCGCCAAGGCTTCGCCGTCGTCGTACGCTGCGAAGAAACCGGTAGTGAAGCCGGGCAGGTCGGCGAACACGATGATCTCGCTGGCGAGGTACGGGTCGATTCCGAGCCACAGTCTGCGCGCCCTGCCACCGTCGATGTGCAGGCGCTCCGTGAGGGTGTCGTAGGTGATCTGTGAGCGGACGTACCGTGCCGCGTAGACCTGCCCCGGGCCGCCGCTCTTGACGCTCTCGAGCATGGCCCCGTAGGACTTCATCAGGCGGGCGGCGTCGGCGAAGTAGTCGCACTCTTCCGCGAACATGGCCTTGGTGGTCATCTCCCACCGCTCACCCTCGAACTCGAGGCTTCCCCGGAACTCGCCGCCCTGGATGGTGATACTCACATCGAGGCATTCCCCGAGCCGGTCGACGATGATCTCGTGCGACCACGTCGCCGGGTCCGTGGCGGGATCATGACCACCCTTGAGGCAGTGAGGGAAGCAGCATTCGTATGCGCGGGCGGCGTCGGAGGCGGCCTGCCAGTCGTCGCCGGGGGCGGGTGCTGATAAGGTGTTAGACAACATCGTTCGTTCCTTCGTGTGAGTTGGTTTCGGACATGGCCCCGAGATGCGAACTCGGGGCTTTCTTTTTTGTGGCCCCAGATGTGTCCCTTCCGGGACTGCCCGAAGCTGTAGAACTTGGTGAGCATCGCCACCAAGGGGCCGGCGTCGGATCGGGCGATCCGTACCGTGAAGCCGTCAGGCCACGTCACACAAACGTCGCCTTCGAGGTTGTGCACAGCGGTGTTCCCTGTCGGGTCCGCGTATGTCAGCGGGTTATATCCGAGCGAATGAACGGCCCGGGGCCTGGCCTGCACCGCGGTTATGCCGGAACCGCTCGCTGCTGTACCGCGAACATTGCGATGAATGGCTCTCGCGGGATGACTACGCGCCGCCCCACTTTGATTGCCGGGATCGTGCCTTGACGAATTCCCTCTGTGACTGTCCTGGGATTGACCTGCAGGATGCCCGCCACTTCGTTCCTGGTGAGAACCGCGGCCTTAGCCACCTTGGCCTCTTCAAGATTGGTGATCATTCTTCCTCCGATGTATTTGCGTGAACATCACGCTATCCAGATGCTAAACCCGTCTTTGAGGTTCCCGCAAGTACCTCATCGGCGTGTATGGTAATCCTGTGCTCGTAGCTAATGACCTGCCCGACGGTTGGCGAATTGTCAGTTCCCCGATAGCCGATGGTGACGAACTGGACCGAGTTCTTGGACTAGTGGATCGGTCAGATTCGACGGCTTACTCCTGGGATGAGATTCAGAAAGAGGGGTCAGGGCAGCGAGTGCTGTTGCGTATGGCTCCGCCCGAAGTCGTTGACGGAATGATCACGAATCATGGGGCGAAAGTGACAGCAGTAGTTGTCTTGCCCGATCCGGCGAGCGACCGCGTCACTGCGGCTCAGATGCGGTTCCCGCTTGGCCATATTGAAGGTTCAGCGAATCGGCGCAGTCAAAGCTATCGACCGCTAATCGCTTCCATTCTCGGTGCCGACGACTACAGTCCTCCCGCCCCGGTCGGGAAGCCCGATGGCAGTGACGCCTTCTATGCGCGAGTAGCGATGCTGTGGCGATACTTCGAAGAAGATTCGAATCCAACGGAGCGACTTCGCCAAACCAACGGAACGTCGCTGCCGACAGCTCAGCGATGGGTCGCTGAGGCCCGTCGTCGGAAGTTGCTGCCCCCGGGTAGAAGGGGTCGGGCCAAATGACGAAACGAACTCGCCGGAGGGGTCGTGGGGCGATCTACGCATACAAAACCAAGGCCGGACAGAGGTGGCGCTGGCAGATATACGAGCCCATCGATCCATCCGAACCTGACGGCGAGTTGAAACGCTCAAGCAAGGGTGGTTATCACACCGCCGAAGACGCCGATGACGGCCTACGCGATGCTTTAGCCCGCGTAAAGGCGAAGATGCTCGCCATCGCGCCTAGGGGCACAACACTCGCCTCTTACGGCCGCGAGTGGCTCGATGGGCTCGATGTCGCCCCAGCGACGTTCGCCGGCCACGAGCGTCTGTTCCGGCTCTATCTCGTCCCCG
>BADC01000684.1 GCA_000333435.1 Corynebacterium-like bacterium B27
CGTGACCGGCCTCCGCGTCGGCGACACCGTCATCGGGTTCCTCCCGATGGAGCGCAACGGCGGGGCGGCCGAGTACACGATCGCCCCGGCCGAGGCGCTCGTCGCGGCGCCGTCGAGCATCCCGCTGGCGGATGCCGCAGCCCTTCCCTCGGTGGCGCTCACCGCCTGG
>BADC01000683.1 GCA_000333435.1 Corynebacterium-like bacterium B27
CCTACTACGAGCTGCTGTTGCGGGCCGGGGTGCGTATCTACATGTACCAGGCCCCGTACATCCTGCACTCGAAGCACTTCACGATCGACGACGAGGTGGCCGTGATCGGGTCGTCGAACATGGACATGCGCTCGTTCAGCCTCAACATGGAGGTCTCGCTGATGGTGCGCGGGCGCTCCTTCGTGGAATCGATGCGGGCGGTCGAAGACGGCTACCGGGCGGTGAGCCGGGAGCTGACCCTCGACGAATGGCACAAGCAGCCGCTGCGCTCGACCATCCTCGACAACCTGGCCCGCCTCACCTCCGCCATCCAGTAGGTCAGCGGCGGCGCGGCTGCAGGCGCACGTTCGGCAGCACGGGAGCAGGCAGGGGTGGGCCCTCGTAGTGATGGTCGCTCGCGCCGAAGCGGGGCGCGGTGGCCGCTGCCGGCGCAGCATCCGTCTCGCCGACCGCTGCTCCGGCGCCGGACTCGCGCTGCCACTCGGCGCGGTACTCGACGATCTCCTCGTGGCTGCGGCCCACGAAGTTCCACCACATCAGGATCTGCTCGTCGAGGGGGCGGCCGCCGATGAGGAGGAGGCGGGTCGGAGCATCCGCTGCCCGCAGCGTGAGGGTCTCGCGGCCGAGGCCGGTGTAGACGAGCTCGGTGCGCGCCGCCGCGACGCCGTCGACCGTCACCGCACCGGTGTCGACCAGTACGCCGTACTCGTGGTCGCGGCGCACCGGCAGTTCGGCGCTCCCGCCGGCGGGGAGGCGGATCTCGGCGGCGATGAGCTCGGTGAACGTGGTCGCACCGACGGACACCCCCGCGAACTCGCCCACGAACACGCTGAGCTCGGCGTCGTCGATGCGGGTGGGCACCGCGGTGTGGCTCTCGAAGAACGGGTCGATCTGGCGGCTCGCCTCGGGCAGGGCCACCCAGAGCTGGACGCCGTGCAGGATGCTCGTGGCAGAGGTGGACACCTCGGAGTGCGAGATGCCGTGGCCGGCCGTCATCAGGTTGAGCACGCCCGGGCGCACGAAGGCGTGGCTGCCCACGCTGTCGCGGTGCTCGATCTCGCCCTCGAACAGCCAGCTCACGGTCTGGAGGCCCGTGTGCGGATGCGGGGGGACGACCATCCCGCCGGACACCGTCACATCGGTCGGGCCGTAGTGGTCGACGAAGCACCAGGCGCCGATCATGGTGCGCTGCTTGCTGGGCAGGGTGCGGTGCACGGTCATGGCCCGGGGACCGCCGAGCGGCACCTCGCGGGCCTCGATGATCTCGGGCGCGCCCGGGGTTCCGAACACCTCTGCGTCCCATTCCACCCAGGTCTCGGAGGGGTGCTTCTCGAGGTTGCTCATGCCCGCATCCTAATCTCCAATAGGCTTCAGCAGAGGCGAGAACTCCTCGCGCCGAGATGACCCTGGGGGGCCCGTGATCACATCCGTCGTTGCCGAGAATTCCTTCTCGTACAGCTACTCCTTCAATCCGCTCGACTCGGTCTTCGCCTTCATCGTCTGGGCGCTGATCGTCGCCGGCATGTGGGCCACGTTCCTCAAGGCCGGCCGGCGCGGCTGGGCGGCCATCGTCCCGTTCTACAACATCTACACGCTGTGCAAGGTGGCCGGGAAGCCGGGGTGGTGGTGGATCTTGTACATCGTGCCGATCGTCAACATCGTGATCAGCATCATCGTGGCGGTGAACGTGGCGCGGAACTTCGGCAGGGGTGGCGCGTACGGCTTCTTCCTGCTGTGGTGGCTGCAGTTCATCGGCTACCCCGTGCTCGGCTTCGGCAGCGCCGTCTACCAGGGCCCCCGCCCCGACGGCAGCACTCCCGGCGCCGTGCGCATCTGACGCGTCACCCTACGGCACCGCCCTCGAGCGCCCGCCCGGTCCTCCGGTCAGGCGCTTGAGCGTTTTGGCCGCCCGTAGCGTTGTCTCGCGGCCTCCCCACTGGTGCCGAGGATGCGCCCTATGGTGCCCCACTTGAGGTTCCCAGCCCGAGCCCTCTCGACGGCGGCGGCAACGCGGACTTCTGCTTCGACGCGCCCTGCAGCCGCGTTCTCGAGCTCCCGGTAGGCGTCGACATCCACCTCGTCGGCTGTTCGCGGCACATAGTTCTCGAAGACGGCCGCGTACTCATCGGCGTGCGCCAGGATCTCCGCCAGCGAGCGCGGAGTCATCGAAGCCCCTGATACCGCGGACGCGCGTGCATCGCGTGGATGACCACTTTTCGGCCGTCGTGCGCGATGATCGAGCCGATCTCAAGCGGCGCACCCGTGCGACTCGCGCCCACCACCATTGTGAATCCCTCGTCGAGCTCGTGAACTCGCTCCAGATTTCTGAGAGCGTGCATGATGTCTTCCTCCGGGATTCCGTGTTTCAGTGCGCTCGTCGCAATGCGCGGACGCATCTCAATTATCGCAAGTTAACTTGTAATGAGCAATGATCATGTATGAGTGTCACCTGCGTCCGGGTGGCTGCGGGGGCGCATCCGGAAACTGTGGACGGCGGGGCGGCGGGCGGGTTACGTGGTGGAGGGGAGCAACGAAGTCACGCCCACGGCGAACAGGGGCTGTCCGGCCCCGGTTCGCTGGCTAGTCTCTTCGTATCGGCCGTCATCCTGCCCTGGCGGCCAAGGAGACAGACATGTTTGAGAGATTCACCGACCGAGCCCGTCGCGTCGTCGTTTTGGCCCAAGAAGAGGCCAAGATGCTCAACCACAACTACATCGGCACCGAGCACATCCTGCTCGGTCTCATCCACGAGGGTGAGGGCGTGGCCGCGAAGGCCCTCGAGTCGCTGAACATCTCGCTCGACGCCGTGCGCGAGCAGGTGCAAGACATCATCGGCCAGGGCCAGCAGCAGCCCACCGGCCACATCCCGTTCACCCCGCGCGCCAAGAAGGTGCTCGAGCTGAGCCTCCGCGAGGCCCTGCAGCTCGGCCACAACTACATCGGCACCGAGCACATCCTGCTCGGGCTCATCCGCGAGGGCGAGGGCGTCGCCGCCCAGGTGCTCGTGAAGCTGGGCGCCGATCTCAACCGCGTGCGGCAGCAGGTCATCCAGCTCCTCTCTGGCTACCAGGGCAAGGAGCAGGTGGCTGTGGGCGGCAACGACCAGGCTCCCGACAAGGGGTCGCAGATCCTCGACCAGTTCGGCCGCAACCTCACGCAGGCCGCGCGCGACAACAAGCTCGACCCGGTGATCGGGCGCGAGAAGGAGATCGAGCGGGTCATGCAGATCCTCTCGCGTCGCTCGAAGAACAACCCCGTGCTCATCGGTGAGCCCGGCGTCGGCAAGACGGCCGTCGTCGAGGGTCTCGCCCAGGCGATCGTGCGCGGCGACGTGCCCGAGACGCTGAAGGACAAGCAGCTCTACACGCTCGACCTCGGTTCGCTCATCGCCGGTTCCCGCTACCGCGGCGACTTCGAGGAGCGCCTGAAGAAGGTCACCAAAGAGATCCGCACCCGCGGCGACATCATCACCTTCATCGACGAGATCCACACCCTGGTGGGTGCGGGTGCCGCCGAGGGCGCGATCGACGCGGCGAGCATCCTGAAGCCGCTGCTGGCCCGCGGTGAGCTGCAGACCATCGGCGCCACCACGCTGGACGAGTACCGCAAGCACTTCGAGAAGGATGCGGCGCTCGAGCGCCGGTTCCAGCCCATCCAGGTAGCCGAGCCGTCGCTGCCCCACGCCATCAACATCCTGAAGGGCCTCCGCGACAAGTACGAGGCGTTCCACAAGGTGTCGATCACGGATGGCGCGAT
>BADC01000682.1 GCA_000333435.1 Corynebacterium-like bacterium B27
GACTTCCGCGAACGCCTGATCGACTGGGTCTTCGGCGCTCCGGATCTTCCCGGAGACCCCCTGCAGACGGCCTACGAGCGGGGCCAGCTGGGCTGGGCGATCGTGATCGTCGTCGTGGGTCTCGTGGTGGGAATCGTCGTCTTCTACGCCTCCTGGCGCATGCACACCTTCCGGGTGGGCGACGACGTGGTGGAGGTGCGCAGCGGCATCCTGTTCCGCACCCACCGGCGGGCGCGGCTCGACCGCATCCAGGGCATCGCCATCAGCCGCCCGATCTTCGCCCGGCTGTTCGGCGCCGCGAAGCTCGACATCAGCGTGGCGGGTCAGGATGCGAAGGTGCAGCTGGCGTACCTGCGCGGCTCCGAGGCCGACCGGCTCCGCAACGACGTGCTCGTGCTCGCGTCGGGTGCGCGGGCGGCGGCGGCTCCCGCATCCGCTTACCCCGCGGCAGCAGCGGCCGCTGCGACTGCTGCGACTGCTGCGACCGCAGCGGTCGCCGGTGCGGACGCCCCCGCCGCCGTTGCGGGTGCCGCATCGCACGGGGCTGCCGCCCGCGTGGTGAACCAGCGGGTGCGCGAGTTGCTGGCCCCCGAGCTCGACCCGTCGGTGGCGCCGCCGGAATCGGTGGTGAAGATCCCGCCGCTGCGGCTCATCCTCTCGCTCCTCCTCAGCGGCTTCACGGTGCTGCTCGTGCTGGTCGCCGCCCTCGTCGTGGTGATGTCGCTCTTCGGCCGGCGCGAGTTCTTCATCTTCCTCGTCATCCCCGGCGTGCTGGCCGCGGCCGGGTACTACGTCAACCGCTTCACGAAGTCGTTGCGCTACAGCATCGCGGGCACCCCCGACGGCGTGCGCATCGGTTTCGGCCTGCTCTCCACCAGCAACGACACCCTCCCGCCCGGCCGCATCCACGCCATCGAGGTCAGTCAGCCGCTGTTGTGGCGGCCGGCGAAGTGGTGGATGATCCGCATCAACCGCGCAGGCGCCGCCGGGCAGAGCGCCGCGCAGACCAGCACGCTCATGCTCCCGGTCGGAACCGTCGACGACGTGAGCCGCGTGCTCGGGCTGCTGCTCCCCGGCCTGGCCGGTGAAGAGACCCGTCAGCTCGTGCTCGCGGGGCTCACCGCCCGGTCGGGCGCGGGCTTCACCGATGCGCCCCGGCGCGCTTGGGTGCTGCGGCCGCTCTCGTGGAAGCGCACCGGGTACGCGGAGAGCGGCGACGCGATCCTGCTGCGGTCGGGTTTCGTGTGGCGGCACCTCACGGTGGTGCCGCTCGCGCGGGTGCAGAGCCTGCGCGTCTCCCAGGGGCCGGTGCAACGGATGCTCGACCTCGTCGAACTCACCGTGCACACCGTCGCGGGTCCGGTGCGGGCCACGCTCGGCGCCGCCGACCGCGCGGGCGGAACGGCGACCTTCGGGCGCTGGTCCGCCGACGTCGTGCGGGCCGGCGCCGAGGACCACTCGCACCGCTGGGCGGAAGGGCGGGCCTCGTGAGGCCCGACGAGCGCACCGGGCGGCTCGGCGTCGGGATCATCGGCGCAGGCCGCGTGGGGCCGGTGCTCGGCGCGGCTCTGGCGGGAGCCGGCCACGCCATCGTGGGCGTGGCGGCGATCTCCGAGGAGAGCCGGGAACGCGCCGACGCGTTGCTGCCCGGAGCGCCGATCCTGCCCATCCCCGAACTCGTCGAACGCAGCGAGCTCGTGGTGCTCGCGGTTCCCTCCGGCGAGCTCGAGTCGCTCATCGCGGGCCTGGCCGAAACCGGCACCTGGCAGATGGGCCAGCTCGTGCTGCACACCGCCCCCGAGTTCGGCGTGGACGTGTTCGCGCCCGCTCGCGCGGCCGGCGTCATCCCGCTCGCCGTGCATCCGGCGATGGCGTTCACCGGCACGAGCGTCGACATCGCCCGGCTGGCGGGAACCTACTTCGCGGTCACCGCGCCCACGCCCGTGCTGCCGATCGGTCAGGCGCTCGTGGTCGAGATGGGCGGGGAGCCGGTCGTGGTGGCGGAGGCCGACCGGCCCGCCTATGCCGAGGCGATCGAGACCGCGACCACGTTCTCCACGGCCATCGTCGACCAGGCCGCCGGCATCCTCGCCGGCATCGGCGTGGAGCTCCCTGGTCGCGTGCTCGCGCCGCTCGTGCGGTCGGCCGTCGAGAACGCGCTGGCGCGCTCGGGTGGCACGGGCGGCGTGGTTCCCGAGTAGCATCGATCTGCGGTCGCGCCCCTTGGCGACTCGCGCACGTGCAACTGAAGGAGTACCGGTGGCTGACGCCGAGACGCAAGCCCTCGCCACCGAGACCCCCGTGGTCGTGACGACGATCGCCGGGGTGCGCGAGCAGATCGAGCGGGCGCGGGCTGCTGCATCCTCCCGGTCGCACGGAACGGATGCGCGCGTGCCCGTCGCGCTCGTGCCCACGATGGGTGCACTGCACGACGGCCACCTGGCGCTGGTCGACCGGGCCGCCGAGATCGCCGACGTCGTCGTGGTGTCGATCTTCGTGAACCCGTTGCAGTTCAACGACCCGGCCGATCTGGAGCGCTACCCGCGCGACCTCGAGGGCGACCTGCGCACGCTCGCCGGGCACGGCGTCGCGATCGTGTTCGCCCCGCTGGTCGACGAGCTCTACCCGCACGGCGATTCGCAGACCCGCGTCACGGCGGGTCGAGTCGGCACGATGTTCGAGGGCCGCAGCCGCCCCGGGCACTTCGACGGCGTGCTGACCGTGGTCGCGAAGCTGATCAATTCGGTCGGGCCGCAGCGCATCCTGTTCGGGCAGAAGGACGCCCAGCAGGTGTTCCTGGTGTCGCAGATGATCGCCGACCTCGACATGCCGCTCGCGGTCGAGGTGGTCGAGACGGTGCGCGACGCCGACGAGCTGGCGCTCTCCAGCCGCAATCGTTTCCTCGACGCGCGGGAGCGCCGGGCAGCGCTGACGCTGCCGCACATGCTCGAGGCGGCGCAATCGGCGGCGGATCGGGGCATCGACGCGGTGATCGCGGCGGCGCAGTCGGCCGCGATGGGCGAACCGCTGGTCGAGGTCGACTACCTCGCGATCGTGCATCCGGAGACCTTCCTCCCCGTCGACGACGACTACCGCGGCCCGGCCCGCGCCATCGTGGCGGCCCGCGTCGGCGCCACCCGCCTCATCGACAACGCGCCGCTCTACCTCCCCTGACGGTGCCGCCGCCCGGCGGCAGGCCGGGGCATCGGGGCGACGCAGTAAACTGGCGGTCGACCGCAAGGAGACCGCCCCCGCATGACCGACGCATCCGCGCCCACGCCCGCTCCGGCAGAACCCACCGAGGAGGAGGTCTTCGAGCAGAAGGCCGTGCGCCTGGGCAAGCGCGACAAGCTCAACGAGTCGGGCGCCGAGGCGTACCCGGTGTCGGTGCCGGTCACCACCACCATTCCCGCCGTGCGCGCGAAGTGGGGGCACCTCGAGGCTGACGAGGTCTCGGGCGAGGTCGTCGGTGTCGCCGGGCGCGTCGTGTTCCTCCGCAACACCGGCAAGCTCTGCTTCGTGACGCTGCAGTCGGGTGACGGCACGCGCATCCAAGGCATGATCTCGCTCGCCGCCGTGGGCCTCGACTCGCTCGCCGAGTTCAAGGAGCTCGTCGACCTGGGCGACCACCTCTACCTCCGCGGCGAGGTCATCTCCTCGCGCCGCGGGGAGCTCAGCGTGATGGCCACCGAGTGGAAGATCGCCTCGAAGGCGGTGCTCCCCCTCCCCAACGTCTACTCCGAGCTGTCGGAGGAGACCCGGATGCGCAGCCGCTACCTCGATCTCATCGTGCGCCCCGCGGCGCGGGAGATGGTGCGCACCCGTGCGGCCACCATGGCGTCGCTCCGCCGCACCTTCACCGAGCGCGACTTCCTCGAGGTCGAGACGCCGATGCTGCAGACGATGCACGGCGGTGCGGCCGCCCGGCCCTTCGTCACCCACTCCAACGCCTTCGACACCGAGCTGTACCTGCGCATCGCACCCGAGCTCTTCCTCAAGCGCGCGGTCGTCGGCGGCATCGACCGGGTGTTCGAGATCAACCGCAACTTCCGCAACGAGGGCGCCGACTCCACGCACAGCCCCGAATTCGCGATGCTCGAGGCCTATGAGGCCTACGGCGACTACACGTCCATCGCCGAACTGACGCAGTCGCTCATCCAGAACGCCGCGCTCGCCGTAGCGGGCTCGCACGTCGTGACCTGGGCCGACGGCACCGAGTACGACCTCGGCGGCGAGTGGGATCGCATCAGCATGTATGAGTCGCTGGCCGCCGCATCCGGCCTGCCGATCACGCCGGCCACGCCCGTCGAGGAGTTGCAGGCGCTCGCCGACCGGGAGGGCGTGCAGGTGCACCTGCCCAACCACGGCAAGCTCGTCGAGGAGCTCTGGGAGCACTTCGTGAAGGGCTCGCTCGTGCGCCCCACCTTCGTGCTCGACTTCCCGGTCGAGACGAGCCCGCTCGTGCGCGCGCACCGCAGCATCCCGGGCGTGGTGGAGAAGTGGGACCTCTACGTGCGCGGCTTCGAGCTCGCCACCGGCTACTCGGAGCTCGTCGACCCCGTCATCCAGCGCGAGCGCTTCGTGGAGCAGGCCGCACTGGCCGCGCGCGGCGACGACGAGGCGATGCGGCTCGACGAAGACTTCCTGCGTGCCCTCGAGTTCGGCATGCCCCCCTCGGGCGGCATGGGCATGGGCATCGACCGGTTGCTGATGGCGCTCACCGGGCTCGGCATCCGCGAGACCATCCTGTTCCCGTTGGTCAAGTGAGCGGATGATGGTGGCATGAGCTTCTTCGGCAAGAAGGACGACGATCCCTACCAGCCCGGCAAGACCGAGCGGGAGAACGCGGAGCGCGCCCGGCGCGCGGCCGCGGGAGGCGGCGAAGGCGACGGCGGTGACGGCGAGAGGAAGCCGGAGCGACCCTCGAACACGCGCATCGCGATCTGGGTGATCGTCGGTGCGATCGGCCTCTACCTCGTCGGTTCAGGCCTGTGGGGCGCCCTCACGCACTGATGACGTATCGTTGAAGCGATGGATGACTTCTGGCCCGCCGTGTACGCACTGGCCCCGACCGTTCTGATCGGGCTCGTGTTCTGGTTCATCATGCGTGCGCTCATCCGTTCCGACAAGTCCGAGCGCAAGGCGCTGGCGAAGATCGAGGCCGAAGAGCGGGCGAAGCTCGGCCTGCCGGTCGAGAAGGTCAGCGCCGAGTAGTCCCAGCCGATACGGTATCCCTGAGACCTACACGACGGGGAGGCTGCGGTGACGGGTGCGGATGTCGCGGGATTCATCGCGCTGGCATTGCTCCTCATCGACCTCACCATCCGTGTGGTGTCGGTGATCGTGGTGCCGCGCAACCGCCGGCCCTCGACGGGCATCGCGTGGCTCATGGCCATCTTCGTGCTGCCGTACGTGGGCTTTCTGCTCTTCCTGCTGATCGGCTCGTACAAGCTGCCGAAGTCGCGCCGTGACAAGCAGTACGCCATCAACGAGTTCATCATCGAGACCACGGAGGGTATCGAGCAGGTCAGTGACGACGACCCGTGGCCGCCGTGGTTCAAGAACGTGGTCGAACTGAACCGCACGCTCGGTGCGATGCCACTCGTCGGCGGCAACGACGCCACCCTCCTCGGCGACTACGACGAGTCGATCCGGCGCATGACCGCCGACATCGAGCAGGCCCAGCGGTACGTGCACGCCCAAGTTCTACATCCTGTCCTA
>BADC01000681.1 GCA_000333435.1 Corynebacterium-like bacterium B27
CGGGCGCGCCGCTCCGCCCTCAGGCCAGGCGGATGCCGTTCTGCAGGCGGGTGCGCAGCTCGAACGCGCGGTCGATGCTCGCGCGGTCGGCGCTGCCGACGCCGTTGCGGAGCAGTTGCGGCAGCAGCGAGCGCCGCACCACGACCGCACCGGCCAGCCGCCCGCGTTCGACCACGGCCATCGGCTCGGTGAGGGCCGCATCCGGAACCACGACGACGAGCGAGGTGAACCGCACCCCCAGGGAGCGCGCGAGCGACCGGGCGCCGCGGCCGAGTTCGCGCAGCGGCTCCTCGTCGGGGTGCACACCCTCCCCCACGATCTCGCCCTTGCGCAGCCGCACCTCGCCGCCCCAGTCCTCGGACTGGATCGCGAACAGGCCCGCCGGCCCGAGCACGACATGGTCGATCGTCTCGGGCACGCCGCCGAGGGTGCGGCCGGTGAGCACGTTGTTCCAGATCGTGTAGCCGATGCCGAGCGTGCCGACGATGCCGGCGGTCGACTCCTCGGCGATCGCCTTGGCGAGCCACGCGCGGATCTCGCGCGGCGCCGACCGCACGAGCGCCGGATCGTACGGGTCGGCGATGCTCACGCCGCGCCCCACCCACTCGCGCAACAACGCGAGGTACTGCTCGCGCTCCTGACCGCCCGGATGCCCGTAGCTGCGCGCCTTGACCGTCGAACTCGGGGCACGCCGCGAGCGGAAGCCCGCCTGGAAGCCGCTCCCGGGCGTGGCGGCCGAACCGGATGCGCCCGCCGCGTGGGCCGGCCCACCCTCGGGCGCGACGGAACGGGCGCCCTGCCCGCGATCGTAAGCGGCGCGGTCTTCGGGAGTACCCACCCGCTCCCAGGCCCGCTGCACCCGCACGAACAACACCGCGTCACCCCCGGTGTCGGGATGCGTCTGCCGCAGCAGCCGCCGGTACGCGCGCCGCAACTCCTCCTGCCCCACCCGCGGGTCGACCCCCAGCACCTCGTAGGGGGTGGGGTCGACGGGACTTTCGGGCACCGGGTAATGGTAGCGGGGCTAGCTGCCGGGCGGCTGTGCTAGCTGCCGGGCGGCCCGGGCTTCGCTCGGGCTGCCCGGGTCGCGCCGGTCCCTGCCCGGCGCGACGCGACATGTGAGGGCGCGGTCGAGAGGCGCGGCCTGCGGTCGCACCCCTCGGCCACCCCCTCACCCTGGGGCGTCGAGTACGGCCCGCGGCTTGCGATCTCGGGGCACGCTTTCGGCGGCGGACTTCTCCAACCACGAGTCGATGCGCAGCCGCAGGGCCGGCCGGAAGCCGTCTGGATTGGAGAAGTCCGCGCACAACACCGCCGGAACCCCCAAACACCACCGTCACCCGTCCCCCGCCCCCCAACGCCTCCACTCCCCGCCCAGCCGCCGTCGAGTCTCCACTTCTTGCCGGAATGGTGCATCCGATTCCGTCAACTACTGGATACTCGATGCAGCCCGCGACGTGGGGAACGCGAGTGCAGGCCGCGGGCCGCGCTCGACGACCCAGGGTGAGCGCTCGGCCGCGTCAGCGACCGAACGCTCACATGTCGCCTCGCGCCGCAGAAGCGGCGGCGCGAGCAATAAGGGCCCGCCCAGCCGAAGGCCGGGCGAGCCCGAGAAAGCGGTCATGGGGAACCCAAGTCACCCCACCCGCAGCACCAGCACCGGGCTCGGCGCGTGCAGCAGCACGTCGTGGCTGACCGAGCCGAGGAGGAAGCGGCTGAGGCCGCGCCGGCCGTGACTGCCGATCACCAGGAGGGACGCGTCGGCGGCGGCTTTGACGAGGGCGGCGGCGGGGGCATCCAGTTCGACCGTGGTGCGGATCTCGACCTCCGGATGGTCGGGGCCGATCTGCGCGAGTGCCGTCTCGACCCCGGCGCGGGCGCGGTCTTCGAGGGCGTCGTAGAGTTCGGAGCCGTCGGTGAAGTCGGGCATGGACAGCGGTGGCACGGTCCATGCACTGACGACGTGCAGGGGCTCGCCGAGGCGTGCGGCTTCGGCGACGGCCGTCTCGAGGATGTGTGCCGACGCATCCGACCCGTCGATGCCCGCGACCACGCCCAGTCGACGGCTCACGGGGAGGTCGGGCACCACCGCGACCGGCACCTTCGCGGCGGCCGCCACCCGCACGCTGACGGCGCTCGTGGTGAGCCGCTCGTACGCGTCCTTGCGGTAGGTGCCTACGACGAGCAGGTCGGCGCCGATGCTCTCCGCCTCGGCGCAGAGCACGGTGACGGGATTGCCCGAGAGCACCCGCGAGGTCACCGGCACGTGCGGCGCCTTCGTGTCGGCGTTGAATGCGGCCTTGCTCAGCACGAGTTCGCCGTGCTGTTCGAGCAGGGGCGCGGCGGTGAACGCCTCGGAATCCCAGGAGGTGTCGGCGACGTAGATCACCTGCACCGCCTGTTGCGTGGCCTCCGCCCGGCGCAGCGCCCAGTCGAGCGCCACCTTGCCCGACGGCGATCCGTCGTACCCCACCACGATGGTGCCGCTCATCCTGTTTCCTCCTGTCGGTGTCGGGTCGATCGGGTCGATCGGGTCGATCTGCGTTCAGCCCGTGATGTCGACCCGCGCGATGCGGTGCCCGTCGAGCGTGAACGCGATCGTGCCGCCGCCGTTGTAGCCGTTGCCCGTGACGGTGATCGACACCGCGTAGACGCCGTTCGTCTCGGTGAACCCCGCCACCTCGAAGTGGCTCTGCACACCCATGTTCTCGTTCTCGTTCCAGGTCGCGATGCCCTCGCGGCCGTGGAACGTCCGGCCCCAGTCGTCGAGCACCGCGCCGTCGTCGACGAACGCCGCGAGAAATCGGCCGCGGTCGCCCTGGTTCGTGGCGTCGAAGAAGTCGGCGATCGCGGGCGGGAGCTTCTCGAGGCCGGTCATGCCTCCATCCTGTCGGCTGCGACGGATGCGCACCAGCCACCGTGGGCGTGTCCCCAGGGAGTGCCGCGCGAACGAGCGGATGCGCGCTGTCGCGAACGTTCAAGCCCGACGGCCCCGCGCATCCGTACCCTGGAGCCATGAGCGACCACGAGACCGTCACCGCCCGTTTCTCCGTCACCGGCTGGGAGCCGGCCGAGCTGCCCGGGCTCACCGACGACGGCACCGCCCCGGACTGGGTGGGAGCCGTGACGATGCGCAAGACCTACACGGCGGGGCTCGTGGGGTCGAGCGTGGCGCACTTCGTGTCGTCGGGCGACGAGGAGTCGGGGCGCGGCTACCTGGCGGTGGAGCGCATCACGGGCACCCTCGACGACGGCCGCTCGGGGGCGCTCACGGTGCACCACGGGGCACTCCAGCACCCGAGCGACGACTCGGCGTTCGGCTACATCGTGCCCGGCACCGGAACGGGTGACTTCGCGGGTTTCAGCGGCCAAGCGCGCATCGTGCACGACGACGAGGGCCCGTACTTCGTGTTCACGATCGGCACCTGAGCGGCGGCTGCCCCCGCTCGCCTGTCGCCGCAACGACGGATGCCAAGCATCCGGCACGCCGCAACGACGGAGTTCTGGCGCCGGGCGCGGGAACGACGGATGCCCGGCCCGTCCTTGGCGCGAGCATCCGTCGTTCTGGCATCCGTCGTTGGGCGGGCGCTGCGGGGGTCAGCCCGCGAGCTGGGGGTAGAGCGCCGTGATGGGGGCGGCCAGGCCCTGCTTCACCGAGACGCTCAGGTCGTCGGCCAGCACTTCGTACTCCCCCGCCAGCAGGGCGGCGTAGGCGGCGGCGACCACGTCGGCCGGGTCGCTCTTCGGGTCGGAGGTGTGCGCCGCCATCGGGGTGTCGATCCAGCCGACGTGCAGGCCCGTCACGAGCGTGCCCTGCGGCGCGAGCTCGAGGCGCAGCGAGTTGGTGGCCGACCACAGCGCCGCCTTGGCCGCGCTGTAGGCGCCGGCGATGCCGATCCAGCTGAGCACGGAGTGCACGTTGAGCAGCGCCCCGCCACCGTTCGCCGCGAGCACCGGGGCGAACGCGCGGGCCACCGCCACGGCGCCGAAGAAGTTGGTGTCGAACATGGCGCGGAGGTCGGCGTCGGTTCCCGTGGCGATGCCGGTGCCCGCGCCGATGCCCGCGTTGTTGATCACGACGGTCACGTCGCTCGCAGTTGCGGCGGCCGCGGCGACCGACTCGGCGTCGGTGACGTCGAGCCGCAGCGGCACCACCCGCTCGTCGGCCCAGTCCCGCGGGGTGCGGGCGGTGGCGTAGACCTTCGCGGCACCGGCGTCGAGCGCCTGCCGCACGAATTCGGTGCCGAGTCCGCCGTTCGCGCCGGTGACGAGCACCACGGCCGATTCCAAAGTGCTGAGTGACATTGTTCGCTCCTCCTGAGTTGTGAAATCAAACCTAGCATGCGGGCACGGGCGTCGACGACGCATGCCGTCTCGCGGAATACTGGAACGCATCCGGTCGTTCCTGTCAGCGCCGACGTGTTCGATGCGTTTGCATAGACCAGAGCAACGGGCGGCAGCGGCCGCCACGACGAGGAGCCCCCATGGCACAGCAGATCGAACTCGGACTCGACACCTTCGGCGACGTCACCGCCGACGAGAACGGAACTCCCCTGCCGCACGCCCAGGTGCTGCGCAACCTCGTCGAGCAGGCCGTGCTCGCCGACGAACTGGGCGTCGACTTCATCGGCTTCGGCGAGCACCACCGCAGCGACTTCGCCGTCACCAGCCCCGAGGTCGTGCTGGCGGCCGTGGCGGCACGAACCACGCGCATCCACCTCGGCTCGGCCGTCACCGTGCTGTCGTCGGATGACCCGGTGCGGGTCTTCCAGCGCTTCTCGACCCTGGATGCGCTGTCGAACGGGCGGGCCGAGGTGATCCTCGGGCGCGGGTCGTTCACCGAGTCGTTCCCGCTGTTCGGCTTCGAGCTGTCCGACTACGAGGAGCTCTTCGAGGAGAAGCTCAACCTCTTCGCCGAGGTGCGCAAGCAGGAGCCGGTGACCTGGTCGGGCGCCAAGCGACCGGCGTTGAACGGGCAGCGGGTGTACCCGCCGGTCGAGCACGGGCTGCTCCGCACCTGGGTGGGCGTGGGCGGCAGCCCCGAGTCGGTGGTGCGCACCGCGCGCTACGGGTTCTCGTTGATGCTGGCGATCATCGGGGGCGATCCGGCGCGGTTCGCGCCCTACGTCGACCTGTTCCAGCGCGCGCAGGACCAGTTCGAGGTGCCGCGGCAGCCGATCGGCGTGCACTCGCCCGGCCACATCGCCGACACCGACGAGCAAGCGCGCGAGGAGCTGTGGCCGCACTACTCGGCGATGATGAACCGCATCGGCCGCGAGCGCGGCTGGTCGCCGATGGGGCGCGGGCACTTCGAGCAGGAAGCGGGACCGTCGGGGTCGCTCTACGTCGGTTCGCCCGAGACGGTGGCGACGAAGATCGTGGCGACGGTGCGCACGCTGGGCATCGACCGGTTCGACCTCAAGTACGGCAACGGCGGGCTCGGGCACGAGAAGCTGCTGCGCAGCATCGAGCTCTACGGCACCGAGGTGGTGCCGCGGGTGCGCGAGCTGCTCGCGTAGCCCGGCGGGCGCGAGCTGCTCGCGTAGCGCGCAGCGCGCGGGTGCTGCTCGCGTAGCTCGGCGGGCGGGTGCGGCGCGGGTCAGGCGGGACGCGCCGCACCCGCGCGGCCTACGCGCCTGCGCGGCTACGCTGCCTGCGCGGCCTCGCGGGCGAGGAGCGAGCGCTTCACGTCGACGCCCCACGCGAATCCGCCCATCGCTCCGTTGCTGCGGAGCACCCGGTGGCACGGCACGAAGAGGGCCGGCGCGTTGCGGGCGCAGGCGCTCGCTGCGGCACGAACAGCGGTGGGGCGGTCGAGCGCGGCCGCGAACTCCTGGTAGGTGAGCGGTTGCCCGGGCGCGATCGAGCGCAGCCGGCGCCACCCGAGCAGGTGGAACTCGCCGCCGCTCTGCAGCACCTCGACGCCGTCGATCGCGGCGAGGTCGCCCGCGTAGTAGGCACGCACCGCATCGGCGGCAGCGACCTCACCCGGTTCGACCGCGGCGGGCCGGATGCTCGGGGTGAGCCGCGCGAGCAGAGCGGCCGCCTCGGCGGTCCACCCCGACGCGAGCACACGCCCGCCCTCGTCGGCGACGATGCCGAACGGACCGTCGGGAGTGTCGACGAACTGGACGATGGCGGTCATGCGGGGATCTCCTTCGAAGCGGGGGCGGTGGTGTCGGGGGCGGTGGTGTCGGGGACGGTGGTGGCGGATGCGACGGGGCCACGCGGCGGCGGGGCGGCTGCGCGCCAGAGGTGGAGGCACAGGTAGGAACGCCAGGGTGCGTACGACGCGGCCCAGCCGGCCAGCGCGCGCGGCGCATCCGGGAACCCAAGGGCACGGGCACCGGTGCGCACGGCGACGTCACCGGTGAGGAGCACATCGGGGCTGCCGAGCACGCGCATGGCCAGGTAGCCTGCGGTCCAGTCGCCGATTCCCGGGAGCGCGACGAGCCGACGGCGCAACTCGGCGGAGTCGTCGCCGGCCGAGAGCTCGAGTTCCCCGGCGGCGAGTGCTTCCGCCACCGCGACGACCGTCGCGATCTTCGCGCGCGGCCCGGTCAGCACGCGCCCGGCATGTTCGGCGACCTGCGCCGCGGTCGGGAAGAGCAGTGTCGGCACCGCTCCCTGGTCGACGGACGCACCCGCATCGAACGGCGACCCTGCGGCCACCGCGAGCCGGTGCAGCAGCGTGCGTGCGGCGGCGACGGTGATCTGCTGGCCGATGATCGCCCGGAACAGCATCTCGTGCGCATCCACCGCACCCGGCAGGCGGATGCCGGGCGTCGCCGCCACCGAATCCGCGAGCGCGCGGCGCGGCGCGTCGAGCGCCTCACGCCCCGCGTCGGCGAGCGCGGTGTCGATCGCGACCGGGTCGGCGTCGAGATCGAAGAGCCGGCGGATGCGCGCCACCAGCACCGGCAGGTCGCCCAGGGCGGTGAGGTGCGCAGCCAGCAGCAGACGCCCGCCACTGTGCCGGACGGTGAACCACGCCGGACCGCCCGGCAGGGCCAGCGACCGGGTGTAGGAGTCGGCCGTCGCGATCTCGACGCCGGGGATCGCCCGTGCGGCGAGCCACGCGAACACCCCGGCCGCGTCGAACGGCTCACGGTAGGGCAAGGCGAGTTCGATGGCGCCCGGCGCGGCGGCGTTCGCCCGCGACTGCCGGGCCCGGATCTCGCTGGGCGTCAGTTCGAACACCTCCCCCACGGTCTCGTTGAACTGGCGGATGCTCGCGAACCCGGCTGCGAAGGCGATGTCGCCCATCGGCAGGTCGGTCGAGGTGAGGAGCGTGCGCGCCGTCTGCGCGCGGTGCGCCCGCGACAGCGCCAGCGGCCCGGCGCCGAGCTCCTGCGTGAGCACGCGCGTGAGATGCCGCGAGGAGTACCCGAGCCGGCGCGAGAGTCCCTCGACGCCTTCGCGCTCCACGACGCCGTCGCCGATCAGGCGCATCGCGCGGGCGGCGAGGTCGTCGCGGAGGTTCCAGGCGGGCGTGCCGGGCACGGCCTCCGGCAGGCAGCGCTTGCAGGCGCGGTAGCCGGCCTCGTGCGCGGCGGCGCTCGTCTCGTAGAACGTGACGTTCGACGCCTTGGGGGTGCGGGCCGGGCAACTCGGCCGGCAGTAGATGCCGGTCGACTGCACCGCCGTGATGAACTGACCGTCGAAGCGGGCATCGCGAGAGGCGATGATCCGGTACCGTTCGTCGAAGTCCATGGGTCGAGTCTGACACGCTCCACCGACACCCTCTGGCGGAAATCGGACATCGCAGTTCAGCGGCGGTTCAGTGGTGGTGCAGCGGCGGTGCAGTGGTGGTGCAGCAGCGACGGTGCAGTGTCGGAGGGCCGCCGTAGGGTCGACGCATGTCCTCCTCGACGCGACCACCCGCATCCGCCCTCCACTGCCCGACCACGGGTTCGGTGCCCGCTCGGCCCGGGTTCATCGTGCCGCCCTACCTCCTGGCGCGGCTCGCCGAGGCCGACGCGCACGGCATGCCGCGGGCGGCGGAGGCGGCGCGGCGGTCGCTGCTGGCCGACCCGGCGCTGCGCGTCGAGCGGGAGCGGGCGGCGGTCGCCACGCCGGCAGCACCGGCGTCGGTGTGGGCGGCCGCCACGCCCACCGTGCGGCGCACGATCTTCGACGCCGGCAACGCCGAGTCGCTGCCCGGCCGCCCGGTGCGCGACGAGACGGATGCGCCGGCCGACGACGTCGCCGTCAACGAGGCGTTCGAGGGGCTCGGCGCCACCTACGCGCTGTTGCTCGAGGCGTTCGGCCGCGACTCGGTCGACGGCGCCGGACTGCCGCTCCTGGCCACCGTGCACTACGGCCGCGACTACGACAACGCGTTCTGGGATGGTGAGCGCATGGTGTTCGGCGACGGTGACGGCGAGGTGTTCGGCCGGTTCACGGCGTCGCTCTCGGTGATCGGGCACGAGCTCGCCCACGGAGTGACGCAGTACACCGCCGGGCTGGTCTACGAGGGGCAGTCGGGCGCGTTGAACGAGTCGTTCTCCGACGTGCTGGGGGCGCTCGTGGAGCAGCATCAGCGCGGGCAGCGGGCGGAGGAGGCGAGCTGGCTGATCGGCGAGGGCCTGTTCACCGAGGCGGTGCAGGGGCGGGCGCTGCGCTCCATGTCGGAGCCGGGAACAGCGTATGACGACGACGTGCTGGGCAAAGACCCGCAGCCGGCCGACATGGCGGGGTACGTCGACACGCGTGACGACAACGGCGGGGTGCACCTGAACTCGGGCATCCCGAACCGGGCGTTCGCGCTGGCCGCCACAGAGCTCGGCGGCTTCGCCTGGGAACGCGCCGGGCGGGTCTGGTACGACGCGCTCGTGGGGGCTCCGGGCGCACCGGCACCCGTGTCACCGCGAGCCACGTTCGCGGAGTTCGCGGCGGCGACCGTGACGGCCGCACACGCGCGGTTCGGTGCGGAGTCGACCGAGGCTTCGGCGATCGACAGGGCATGGCGTACCGTGGGCGTGAGGAGTGATGACGACCCACGATGACGACCCCGCCCCGCCCGGCGCGGCGCGCGGCGCCGAGCAGGCGACCGGCGGCGCGGCGGCGACTGCGGCCAGGGACGCGGAACCGCACCGTGGCGGCGCGGCGACCGGGGCGGCACCCGGCAGCAGGCCGGCGACGGGGGACGACTCAGACTCCGCCGGCAGCGAGCCGGCGACCGGGGACGACTCAGACGCCGCCGGGAGCGAGCTGCGGATAACGGTCGCGCGCTCCGGCGGCCTGCTCGGCACCGGCCCGCGGTGGACCGTGACCGCCTCGGCGGAGGCGGACGTCGACTCCTGGCTCTCCCTCGTCGAGTCCTGCCCCTGGGATGCCCCCGAGCCGGGCGACGCACCCGCGGCCGCCGCCACCGTCGGCGGCGCCGACCGGTTCGTCTACACGATCCGCGTCTTCCTGCCGAGCGCCGAGGAGCGCGACGCGCGCGTACCCGAGCAGCGCCTCGACGGCCCGTGGCGCGACCTCGTCGACCGCGTCAAGGACGCCGGGCACGCCGAGCCACACCGCTGAGCGACGCCTCACGCCGGATTCGGCGGCACGCACCCCGCGCATCCGTCACTTCGTGCTGAGCTTGTCCTTCACGACACCCTCCGCCTTGTCGACCACGTTCGGCTTCGCGTCGGTGCCGTAGAAGCGCGGGTCGGGCTGGGTGGGCGGCGGCATCGGCACGGAGGTCTCGGGGCCGTCGCGGTAGCTGAACTCCCCCCGGCCGTCGGGCGTCGGCCCCGATGCCCACGTTCCCTCCGCCGCAGCCGCTCCGTCGGAGAAGTTGATGTACTGGTACGCGACGTCGCGCTGCTCCTGGCTGATCGGGAAGTTGCCCGGCACCGGCAGCTTCTCGGTGCCCTCGGCCTGCAACTCGGCGATGGCGGCCAGCCACTGGTTCTGGTGCATGGTGTCGCGGGCGATGAGGAACGACAGCAGATCGCGCACCCCCTTGTCGTCGGTCATGTTGTACAGGCGCGCCGCCTGCACGCGACCCTGCATCTCGGCGTTCGCGTTGGCCGTGAAGTCGGCCAGCAGGTTGCCGCTGGCGGTGACGTACGAACCCTGCCACGGGTTGCCGTTGCTGTCCACCGGCCGCGCGCCGGCACCGGCCACGATCGCCGCCTGCACGTCGGTGCCACCGATCACGGCGCCCAGCACAGGGTCGGCCGCCATCGCGGCCTCCGATTGCTCCACCGGCGCCTTCTCCAGCAGCTGCGCGATCATGATGGCGAGCATCTCCACGTGCCCGAACTCCTCTGCGCCGATGCCGTAGAGCAGATCCCGGTACTTGCCGGGCTTGTGGGCGTTCCACGCCTGGAAGCCGTACTGCATGGCCACCGATATCTCGCCGTATTGACCGCCGAGCACCTCCTGCAGCCGCCGCGCATACACGGCATCGGGCTTCGACGGCGACGCCTTGAACTGCAATTCCTGTCGATGGAAGAACATCGGTGACTCTCCACTCCGGGCCACCCGGACGGCGGCCGCATGGTCGCGAACCTACGACCGGGCTCGCGGCCGGCGAGGGGCTGGACAGGCTCCCGCATCGGGAGTAGGACGCGCACGCGGGAGAATGGACGGATGCACGCCGACCCGCCCACCGCATCCGCCGCGTCGCCCGACACCGTGCTCGAGCTGCGCGGGGTGCGGTTCGTGCGCAACGGCCGCGTCATCCTCGACGACATCGACTTCGTGGTGCGACCGGGTGAGCACTGGGCGCTGATCGGCCCGAACGGGGCGGGCAAGAGCACCATTCTCAGCCTGTGCGGGGCGCTGCAGCACCCGACCGCGGGTGAGGTGTTCGTGCTCGGGCACCGCATCGGGCGGGTCGAGTTGCAGGCGCTGCGGCGGTCGATCGGGCACGTGAATCCGCGTCATCCGCTCAGCTCGCCGCTCACCATCCGCGACGTGGTGCTCACCGGGCTCACCGGCACCGTCGAGCTCGTGCCGCGCTGGGCGCCGACGCGCGCCGAACTCGATCGCGCCGACGACTACGTGCACCTGCTCGGCCTCGACGGGAAGGCCGATGAGCCGTGGACCACGCTGTCGCAGGGCGAACGCGGTCGCACCCTGATCGCCCGGGCGCTCATGACCGACCCCGAACTGCTGCTGCTCGACGAACCGTCGACCGGCCTCGACGTGGCCGCCCGCGAGCAGCTGCTCGAGACGGTCGACCGGGTGCGGGTGGCGCATCCGTCGCTCGCGTCGGTGCTCGTCACCCATCACCTCGAAGAGCTGCCCTCGAGCACCACGCACGCCGTGCTCCTCGCCGCGGGCCGCGTCACCGAGATCGGGCGGGCGACCGAGGTGCTCACCACCGAGCACGTGACCGCATGCTTCGACCACCCCATCGAGATCGAGCATCGCCATGGACGCTGGCATGCGCGCTCGGCCGCACACCGCACGGCCGGCGATCAGGCGTAGCGGCTGCGGATGCGCGCCAGGTAGTGCCGCTGCGGCCAGCGCCGCAGCGAGCGCGGCAGCACCCGGTACACGGGTGCCGCGACCCGCACGAGGCGCTCGAAGCGGCGGTCGCGCTGCGCCGACCAAGCGAAGCGGTACTCCTGGCGAACCGCCCCGGGCAGCAGGGCGACGGTGACCAGCCGGGCCGTGGGCATCGCCACGCGGATGGGCCACGCCGCCTTCTCGGCGCGGAGGAGCGCATCCGCCACCCCGCGGATCGTGTCGTCGACCCGCAGCGTCGCCACCGTCTCGTTCCAGTAGGCGCGGAAGGCGGCACGGTCGGGCGGCCACAACTCGGCGGGCATCTGCAGCGCGGTGCCGAGGCGCGCGTACTCGCGGTAGACGTGGTCGGCGGAGGCGTCGTCGAGCGGGCCGTAGACCCGCTCGTAGACGGTGAGCGCGGTGTCGTAGAGGGTGGCCGCGACCCATAACTGAAGGGCCGGGTCGCGCGCGTCGTACGGCGGGTCGCCGGCGGACGCGGCTGCTCCTGGGGCGGCGCCGCGCGGCGGGTTGCGCACCGGGGCATGGGCGCGGTTGACGGCGCGGCGCATGATGCGCGCGTCGTCGTCGGAGCCGTTCGACAGGGCGTAGATGTAGCTGAGGGTGGCGTTGAGGCGGTCCACCGGGCGGTTCGCGAAGTCGCTGTGCCTAGCGACGCCGTAGCCGATGGCCGGATGCGCGATCTGCAGCAGAATCGCCCGCCCTGCGCCCGCGAGCAGCACACCCTCGGGCGCCACGTCGGCGAGCGTCAGCATGCAGCGACGCTACCACCGCCTCCTCCACCGGCGCCCGGCCTCGGCCACAGGCAGCGCAGGGCGTCGGCGGCTAGCCTGGACGCGTGCCCGCCCACTCCGCCGACGACCCGCAGGTCGCCGACACCACCGCCGACACCACCGCCGACTGGGCGGCGACGGTGTGGGACGTCCTCGTGGTCGGCGCCGGCCCGGCCGGATCGAGTGCCGCCCGCACGGCCGCCGAGGGCGGGGCACGCGTGCTGCTGCTCGACCGCGCCGCGTTCCCGCGCTACAAGACGTGCGGGGGCGGACTGCTGGGCGAATCGCTGCGGCTCATCCCCGATGCGGCGCGCGCCACGGTCGAGTCCCGCGTGGGCGATGCCGTGATCACATCGGGCTTCACCCGCAGGATGCGGCTCCGCAGCCGCACGCCCTACCTCGCGATGGTGCGCCGCATCGAGTTCGACCAGGCACTCGTCGCCGCCGCTCAGGCCGCCGGGGCCCGATTCGTCGACGGCGTCGCGGTGCGGGAGATCAGCGAGTCCGTCTCGTTGGTCACCGTGCGCACGACCGCCGGCAGCGTGCGCGCCAGGGTGGTGATCGGCGCCGACGGCACGGGCGGCCGGGTCGGCCGCTACGTGGGGGTCGTGCCGGGTGGCGTCGACCTCGGCCTCGAGGACGAGATCGCGATGCCCGCCGACGAGACCCGCTGGCGCGACACCGTCCACCTCGACTGGGGCGGCGCATCCGGCAGCTACGCCTGGGTCTTCCCCAAGCGCGAGTCGCTGACGGTCGGGGTGATCCAGCGCAAGGGGGCACCGGATGCGACGCGCGACTACCTCGCCGCCTGGCGCGCCCACCTGGGGCTGGCCGACGCGACGACGCTGCACTCGTCCGGACACCTCACCCAGTGGCGCACCGACACCTCCCCGCTCCGCCGTGGCCGGGTGATCGTGGCGGGTGACGCCGCGGGCCTGCTCGAACCGTGGACGCGGGAGGGCATCTCGTTCGCCCTCCGCTCCGGGGCCTGGGCCGGCGAGGCGGCCGCCGCCGCCGTGCGAGCACCCGACCCGCTCGACGCCTATGCGGCACGGATCGACGCCGAACTCGGCGCCGAGCAACGGGCGGGCGCCGTGATCCTCCGCGCGTTCGAGCAGCATCGCGGGCTGGTGCACAGCCTGCTCCGCACCCGGCGCGGCGCACGGTACTTCGTGCGCTTCTGCCGCGGCGACACCACGCTCGCGCGCTTCGCCCGCCACCGCTGGGCGATGCGGATCGTGCGCACCCTCGCGGGCCGCTCCCCCGCGGCGCGCTGACGCGCATCCGCCCGCTCTCCGAACCCCCGCACCGCCGACCCACGCGGGCCGCAACGCCGAGAGTTCGCCGCGGGCGGCCGCGGCTCAGCGCGCGACGACCGCCACGAGCGGCTCCCGACGCCGCAGACTCACCCGCACCCGCAGTTCGGCTCGCCGCGCGATCAGCACCGCGATCACCGCGGCCGCCAGCGCCGGCACCGCACCCGAGAGCACCATGCCCGCCTGGGCACCGAAGTGCTCCACCACCCAGCCCATCATCGGCCCGCCCACCGACTGGCCGCCGAGCAGCACCAGCACGTACAGCGACATCACCCGCCCGCGGATCGCCGTGTTCGACGACATCTGCACCAGCGCGTTCGCGCAGGTGATGAACATCAGCCAGCCGTAGCCCACGAGCACGAGCGCCGCTCCGAACGCCCACTCGGTGGGCATCCACCCGCTCGCCGCCTGCAGCAGCCCGTAGACGCCGGCGAGCCCGACCACGGTGCGCAACCGCACCACCCGCCGCCGGGTCGACAGCAGCGCGCCGGTCAGCGCACCCACGGCCACCAGTGTGTTGAACAGCCCGTACCCGCCGGGCCCCGCGTCGAACACCTCGCTCGCGTAGGCGGCGAGGATCACGGGCATGTTCTGCGAGAACACGGCGAGCACCGCGAGGATGACGATCGTCCAGAAGATGGCCGGCTTCCCCCGAACGTAGCGGATGCCCTCCACCAACTGCCCCTTGGCCCGCGCCGCGACGGGCGACGGGAACAGCTCGCTCACGCGCAGCCGGCTCAACGCGAACACGACCAACGCGCACGCGACGGCGTTGATGCCGAACGACCAGCCGGCCCCCACCGCCACCAGCAGCGCCCCGCTCACCGCCGGCCCGATCAGGCCGCCGAGCTGGAACATCGACGAGTTGAGGCTGATCGCGTTGCGGAGGTACTGCGGCCCGACCAGCTCGTTCGTGAACACCTGCCGGGCCGGGTTGTCGACCACGGTGACGAAGCCGAGCACCACGGCGACGAGGTAGATGTGCCACACCTGCACCGTTCCGGTGAGGGTGAGGATGGCGAGCGCCAGGCTCGTGAACACCGCGGCGGTCTGCGTGATCATGAGCAGCAGGCGCTTGGGGTACCGGTCGACGATCACGCCGCCCACCAGCCCGAACACCAGCATCGGCGCGAACTGCAGGGCGACGGTGATGCCCACGGCGGTGACGCTGCCGGAGAGCTGGAGCACCAGCCAGTCCTGGGCGATGCGCTGCATCCACACCGCGGTCATGGCCACGAGGTTCGTCATGGCGAAGATGCGGTAGTTGCGCACCGAGAGGGAGACGAGGGTGTGGCGCCACGGGGGCGGTGAGCTCTGGATGGAGATGGGTTCGGTCTTGGGGTAGTCGTTCAGTGTCGCGGTCACATCGGTTCCTGATAGATAGTTCGTCTCCTACAACGGTAGGGCTGCGGCATCCATTCCGAGAGTAAATTGGAGCTATAAGTCCTATTGGCTTTTCGAATGAGTGGATGCCTCGATGTTCGACCCCGTGCTCCTGAAGACCTTCCTCGCCGTCGCCGAGACGCACAGTTTCACCCGTGCGGCGGCGCAGCTCGGGCTCAGCCAGCCGACGGTGAGCCAGCAGGTTCGGAAGCTCGAGACCGCCTCCGGGCGCCTCCTGATCGCCCGCGACACCCGGGTGGTGACGCTCACCGACAACGGCGACGCGATGGCCGGGTTCGCCCGCAGCATCCTCGCGGCGCACGCGGCCGCCGACAGCTACTTCACCGGATCGGCGATGCGCGGGCGGCTCCGCTTCGGCGCCGCCGACGACCTCGCCATCACCCAGTTGCCGCGCATCCTGCGGCACTTCCGGCAGCTCTACCCGCAGATCAACCTCGAGCTCACCGTCAACCAGAGCCTGCCGCTCTACCGCCAGTTGAAGGCGGGGCGGCTCGACCTCATCTTCATCAAACAGATCCCGGATGCTCCCGACGCCGCGATCCCGGAGATCGGCCGGGTGGTGCGGCGCGACACGATGGTGTGGATCGCGGAGGAGAAGACGATCATCGAACCCGGCGAGCCGGTGCCGATGATCGCCTACCAGGCGCCGTCGATCAGCCGGCAGGTGGCGATCGACGCGCTCGAAGCGGCCGGGCGCACCTGGCGCATCACCTGCAACACCCGCGAGGTGAACGGAGTGCTCGCGGCGGTGCGGGCGGGCATCGGGGTGGCGGCGTTCCCGCACACGCTCATCCCCGACGACCTGGTGAAGGTGAGCAACAAGTTCGATCTCCCCGACCTCGGCGAGGTCGACTTCACGCTGCTCGCGAACCCCGCGGCGCCGACCGAGCCCGTCGAGGCGCTCTCCTCCGCCATCCTGGGTCGCGCCCTCTCCCGCACGGGCGCCTGAGCCCGCCCGGCAGGGCGCGTCAGCGCTGCAGCCAGGTGAGCACCGCGAGCACGCGGCGGTGGTCGGTGCCCGAGTCGTCGAGGCCGAGCTTCTGGAAGATCGAGGTCACGTTCTTCTCCACCGCGCCGACGCCGATCACGAGGCGCGCCGCGATGGCCACGTTGGTGCGCCCTTCGGCCATCAGCGCGAGCACCTCGTGCTCGCGAGGCGTCAGCGTCTCGAGCGGATCGTGCCGCCGGCCGAGCAGCTGCCCCACGACCTCGGGATCGAGCACGGTTCCGCCCGCGGCGATGCGGCGCACCGCATCGTCCAGCTCGTCGAGCGACGCCACCCGGTCCTTCAGCAGGTACCCGATGCCGCCGGCGCCGGCGGCGAGCAGCTCCTGGGCGTAGGTGACCTCGACGTATTGCGAGAGCAGCAGGATGCCCATCCCGGGCCGTAGCTCGCGCGCCCGGATCGCCGCGCGCACACCCTCGTCACGGAACGTGGGCGGCATCCGCACGTCGAGCACGGCGAGGTCGGGCGTCGTGGCGTCGAGTGCCGAGAGCAGCGCGTCGCCGTCGCCGTACGCCCCGACCACCTCGACCCCGGTCTCGGCGAGCACCCGCACGAGTCCTTCGCGCAGCAGCACCGAGTCGTCGGCGACCACGACGCGCAGCCCGGGCGACGACGTCTGGGGCGAGCTCATCCGCTCAGCCTAGACGGACGGGCGATCCGGCGTCTCCGCAGCCGCGCCCGCCCGCTCGCCCGGCGCCTCCCGCAGTCGCGACACGATGCCGAGCGCCCCCGCCCGCGCCGCCGACAGGATCTCCTTGTCGCCGAACTCCGCCCCCGCCGACGCGGCCACGGCGGCGTTGATGCTGAGCAGGGCCATCCGCACGAGCAGCACCCGCTCCGGATCGGGCCCCTGCTCGACGTCGCCCTGGCCGGCTCGTTCGGCCAAGAGCTCCGCCACCCCGGTGAGTGCATCACGGATGGGCCCACCGGCGTCGCGCGAGATCGCGCGCATCAGTCCGGGATTGGCCGTCACGAAGCGGATGCCGCGCAGCTTCTCGCC
>BADC01000680.1 GCA_000333435.1 Corynebacterium-like bacterium B27
GCGCCGCTGCCGGGGTCACCGCCACGAAGCCGGGCTCGGCGCAGCGCGCGCTGCCCGGTCTCTCGGTGCAGGTGGTCGACGAGCAGGGCGCTCGGGTGGAGCCGGGCGAGGGCGGCTACCTGGTGATCGACAAGCCGTGGCCGGCCATGAGCCGTGGCATCTGGGGCGACCCCGATCGTGCCCGAGAGGTGTACTGGGCCCGCTTCGCCGAGCAGGGCTACTACTTCGCCGGCGACGGGGCGAAGTACGACGAGGACGGCGATGTCTGGCTGCTCGGCCGGGTCGACGACGTGATGAACGTGTCGGGTCACCGCATCTCCACGATGGAGGTCGAGTCGGCGCTGGTGTCGCACTCCGACGTCGCCGAGGCCGCCGTCGTGGGCGCGGCGGACGAGACGACGGGGCAGGCCATCGTGGCGTTCGTCATCCTGCGTGAGTCGAGCGAGGGCTCAGGGGCGACTCAGGATGCGATCGTCGCCGCTCTGCGCGAGCACGTCGCCACCGAGATCGGGCCGATCGCGAAGCCCAAGCGCATCCTGGTGGTGCCGGAGCTGCCGAAGACCCGCTCGGGCAAGATCATGCGCCGGCTGCTGCGCGACGTCGCCGAGAACCGCGCCGTGGGTGACACCGCGACGCTCGCCGACACCTCCGCGATGCGCGTGATCACCGAGAGCCTCCGGGGCAAGACGGAGAGCTAGCGGGTCGCGGGGCGGGTTCTGCCAGTGCGTCCCGGGTCGCGGATGATTGTGCCGATCTGGCACTCGTGAGGGCGCGCATCCGCCCGTAGCCTCGTGGCATCGCACCCCACAGGAGGCACTCGTGAGCATCGCACCGTCCACCGAACCGGCCGTCGTCGGGGGGCCATCGCTGCCCCAGCGGCGGGAACTGGTCACCGAGATCCCGGGCCCCCGCTCCCGTGCCCTGCACGCCCGCAAGTCGGCGGCGGTGGCCTCGGGCGTCGGGGTCACCCTCCCGGTGTACGTCGAGGCGGCGGGCGGCGGCGTCGTGCGCGACGTCGACGGCAACACGCTGATCGACTTCGGCTCGGGCATCGCCGTCACGGGTGTCGGCAACGCGGCCCCCGCCGTGGCGGAAGCCGTGCAGCGGCAGGCGGCGGCGTTCACGCACACCTGCTTCACCATCACCGGCTACGCGGGCTACGTCGAGGTGGCCGAGGCCCTGAACGCGCTCACCCCGGGCGACTTCGACAAGCGCACCGCGCTGTTCAACTCCGGTGCCGAAGCAGTGGAGAACGCGGTCAAGATCGCACGCCACCACACCGGCAAGCAGGCGGTGGTGGCCTTCGACCACGCCTACCACGGGCGCACCAACCTCACCATGGCGCTCACCGCGAAGTCGATGCCCTACAAGTCGGGCTTCGGGCCGTTCGCGCCCGAGGTCTACCGCGCACCCCTGTCCTACCCCTATCGCGACGGCGGGCTCTCCGGTGCCGAGGCCGCCGCCCGCGCCATCTCGGTGATCGAGAAGCAGGTCGGTGCCGACAACCTCGCCGCGCTCATCGTCGAGCCCATCCAGGGCGAGGGCGGCTTCATCGTCCCCGCGCCCGGCTTCCTGCCCGCGCTGCTGGCCTGGGCGCGCGCGAACGACGTCGTGTTCATCGCCGACGAGGTGCAGACCGGGTTCGCCCGCACCGGAGCGATGTTCGCCAGCGAGCACGAGGGCATCGAGCCCGACCTCATCGTCACCGCCAAGGGCATCGCCGGTGGCCTGCCGCTGTCGGCGGTGACGGGGCGCGCCGAGATCATGGATTCCGCGCATCCGGGCGGTCTCGGCGGCACCTACACCGGCAACCCGCTCGCCTGCGCGGCAGCCCTCGCCACCATCGAGACGTACCGCCGCGATGACCTCGCCGAGCGCGCCCGCGAGCTCGAGACGCTCTTCCGCGGCCGGCTCAATGCGTTGCGTACCGCCGATCCGCGCATCGGCGACGTGCGCGGGCGTGGCGCCATGATGGCGATCGAGCTCGTCGACCCCGCGGCGGGTGCGCCCGACGCCGCACTCACCGGGCGGGTCGCCGCGGCGGCGCACGCGGCGGGCCTCATCCTGCTCACCTGCGGCACCTACGGGAACGTGATCCGCTTCCTGCCGCCCCTCGTCATCTCCGACGAGCTGGCGCGCGAGGGGCTCGACGTGCTGCGCGACTCGCTGGCGGCGTCATGACCCTAGTCGCAACGCCCGCGGATGTCGGAGCGAGCGCCCCCGCCGTGACCAACCAGGCGCTCGCGGACGCCCAGGCGCAGCTGGCCGAGGCGGTCGCCTTCCTCGGGTACGACGAGGGCACGCACGCGATGCTCAAGGCGGCGCGCCGCGAACTGACGGTGAGCATCCCGTTGCGCCGCGACGACGGCACGGTGGAGGTGCTGACCGGCTACCGCATCCAGCACAACATCTCGCGCGGACCGGCCAAGGGCGGCCTCCGCTACAGTGCATCGGTCGACGTCGACGAGGTGCGCGCGCTGGCGATGTGGATGACCTGGAAGTGTGCACTGCTCGACGTGCCGTACGGCGGTGCGAAGGGCGGTGTGGCGATCGACCCCCGCCGATACTCCACCGCCGAGCTGGAGCGGGTGACGCGCCGGTACACCACCGAGATCCTGCCCATCATCGGCCCGCAGCAAGACATTCCCGCGCCGGACATCGGGACCGACGAGCGAGTGATGGCGTGGATCATGGACACCTACTCGGTGAGCCAGGGCCACACCGTCCCCGGCGTTGTGACGGGCAAGCCGCTGAGCCTCGGCGGCTCGCTCGGCCGATCGAGCGCGACCTCGCGGGGCGTGGTGCAGGTCGCCCTCGCCGCGCTCGACTCCCAGGGCATCCAGCGCGCCGGCGCCACCGCCGCGGTGCAGGGCTTCGGCAAGGTCGGGCGGGATGCCGCCCGTTTCCTGCACGAGGCCGGCATCGCGGTCGTCGCTGTCGCCGACCAGTACGGCGCTGTGCGGTCGGAATCAGGTCTCGACGTGAGCGCTCTCGGCCGGCACGTCGATGAGGCGGGCACGGTCGTCGGGTTCCCCGGAGGGGAAGCGATCGACGGCGGTGCGGTGCTCGAGCTCGCGGTCGACCTGCTCGTGCCGGCCGCGGTGGAGGGCGTGATCAACGCGGAGAACGCCCACCGGGTCCGGGCACGGATCGTGGTCGAGGGCGCGAACGGGCCGACCACACGCGAGGCCGACGCCATCCTGGCGGGAACCGGGGTCCTGGTGGTACCCGACATCCTCGCCAACGCGGGCGGCGTGATCGTCTCCTACTTCGAGTGGGTGCAGTCCAATCAGGCCTTCAACTGGAGCCTGGCCGAGGTCGAGCAACGGCTCGCCGATCGGATGAGCGCCGGCTGGGCCGACGTCACGGACTTCGCCGCGCGCCACGACCTCACCTTGCGGGCAGCCGCCACCGCCCTCGCCATTCAGCGCGTGACGAACGCCCACCGCCTGCGGGGGCTCTATCCCTGAGTCGCCGCGGCGATGAGGCCCTACTCGGGGCCGAGGATGTACACCTTCCGGAGTGTCTCGCTCACGCTCCACACCGTTCGCATCCCCGCGCGCAACCGGCAGACCGACCCGGGCTCCAGGTGAAGACGGATGCGCTCACCGGCGTCGTCCTCCGGCTCGATCTCGAGCTCGGCTCGGCCGGCGACCACGACGAACACCTCGTCGGTCTCCACGTCGGTGGAGACACCCGGCGTGATCTCCCACACGCCGATGCTCGCCCCGCCGACCGTCCCGAGCTCATGCACTCCCGTGCTCGGTGAGCCCGAGCGCACCTGCGCCAGGTCGAGGGGCTCGTGGTCGAGCGGCAGCGCCCTCGTGCTCAGGGCGCGGCCCGCCGGAAGCGCGTCGGGGCCGGTCACGGCACGAGCAGCGTGCGCAGCACGGTGCCACTCTGCAGATCGGTCAGGGCGTCGGCGGCCTCGCTCAGCGGGCGACGCGCCGAGATCAACTCGTCGAGCAGGAGTTCGCCGTCCAGGTACATGTCCACGAACTTCGGGATGTCGACGGCGGGCGTGACGCTGCCGTAGTTGCAGCCGAGGATCCGCAATTCGTTCTCGGCCAGCAGCAGCGGCTCGAACGACGCGACGGCCCCGCTCGGCGGAAGACCCACGATCACGGCGGTGCCGCCGAGACCCAGCATCCCGACCGCCTGCTCGATCGTCCGGGTCTTCCCGATCGCGTCGAACACGAAGTCCGCACCGTCAGGCAGGAGCGATCGAACCGCCGCGACCGGGTCGCCGGCACCGGCGTCGACCTCGTCGGTGGCGCCGAACCGGCGAGCCTCGGTGGTCTTCGCCGCGAGCACGTCGACGGCGACGATGCGGGAGGCGCCGGCCAGGCGTGCCCCTTGCACCACGTTGAGGCCGACGCCGCCGCAGCCGATCACCACGACCGTCGCACCGGCGGGCACCGCCGCGGTGTTCATCACGGCTCCGACGCCCGTCGCCACCGCGCAGCCGACGAGCGCCATCGTCTCGAGCGGTGCGTCCCGGCGGATCGGAACGGCGGCGGATGCCATCACCACGACCTCTTCGGCGAACGACGAGACGCCGAGATAGTGGTGCAGGGTCTCGCCGTCGAGCGACCAGCGCGAGGTGCCGTCCCAGAGCACACCGCCCGGAGCGACCACTGTCGCCGCGACCTGGCACTGTGCCTGCCGGCCGGCGAGGCAGGAGCGGCAGCGCCCGCAGGGCGCAACCCACGACAGCACGACATGATCGCCCACGGCAGGGGAGTCGACCCCGGGGCCGACCGCCGTGACCACGCCCGAGCCCTCGTGCCCCATCACGAGGGGCGCCGGTGCCGTCCACTCCCCGCGCCGGACGTGCAGGTCGGAGTGGCAGACGCCGGCCGCAGCGATGCGCACCCGCACCTCGCCGGCGCCGGGCGGGGCGAGGTGCACGGCACGCAATTCGACCGAGGAGTCGCGATCGTCGAACACGATCGCCTGCACGGTGGTGCCCGGCTCGGTGCGGCCGGCCTCGACCGGATCAGTCATGGTTTCCAGAGCTGGTCCTCTCCTCGGGCCGACGGCGCGGCCGCGGATGCTCGACATGAATCCTCTCCGTCGCGCGCACGCGGGGCAAGCACCATTCTGTCGGGCCGTGACCATCGTGTGGTGACAGAGTGCCGCGGATTCCCCGGCACGCCGTTCCGGGCCGCGTGAGGCCGATAGCATCGCGGCATGACCCGCTTCCATCCGCCTCAGGGCTCCGGCGCGTCGCTGGCCTTCCGCGGCGGCACGATCGGCACGGCGGACACCCCGGACCGCCTGTTCGTCGAGCGCGGATCGGTCGCGGAGTGGCCGGCCGACGTGCCCGAGTCGGTCGAGCAGATCGACCTGCGCGGCGGCTATCTCGGTCCCGCCTTCGGCGACGGGCACGCGCATCCGCTGCTCGCCGCACGGGAATTGCTCGGGCCGTCGGTGCGATCGGCCGACGGCGTGCCGGGCATCCTCTCGGCCGTGCGCGACTGGGCGGATGCCCATCCCGGCCCGGGCTGGATCGTCGGCGGCAGCTACGACGCCACGCTCCAGCCGGGCGGTCTCTTCGACGCCCGGCTGCTCGACAGCGTGGTGGCCGATCGCCCGGTCGTGCTGCGGGCGTGGGACTACCACTCCGTCTGGTGCAATTCGCGTGCGCTCGAGCTCGCGGGGCTGGACGCCGGCACCGTCGACCCGCCGGACGGGGTCATCCCGCGCCGACCCGACGGCTCGCCCCTCGGGGTGCTGATCGAGTCGGGTGCGGTCGACCGGGTGCTGCGGCTCGCGCCCGCCCCACAGGTGACAGAGCTCGCCTACGCCCTCGGCCGGGCCACGGCCACGCTCGCCTCGCACGGGGTTGCCTGGGTGCAGGAAGCCTGGACCGACCCCGACGACGTGCCGGCGTGGCTGCGCTGCGCCGAACGCGGGCTCCTTGCGGTGGACGCGGATCTCGCTCTGCGAGCGGACCCGAATCGCTGGCCGGCCCAACGCGACGAGCTGGCCGGATTGCGAGCGGTGATCGAGACGGCACCTGGGCTGAGCTGCAGCACGGTGAAGTTCTTCGTCGACGGCGTCGTGGAGAACTACACGGCGGCGTTGCTCAGCGAGTACGTCGACCGTTGCACCCGGGGCCTCCCGGTGTGGAGCGACGACGCCTTGCGCGAGGCGGTGCTCGACGCCACTGAGCGCGGCTTCGACGTGCACCTGCACGCCATCGGCGACGCCGCCGTGCGCTCGGCACTCGACGCTGTCGCCGCCGTGCGGGAGCGCTTCCCGGTCGCCGAACGGGCAGTCACGGTCGCCCACGCCCAGCTCATCGACGAGGCAGATCTCGGCCGCTTCGCCGCGCTCGGCGTGACGGTCTGCTTCCAGCCGCTCTGGGCGGCACCCGACAGCGTCATGACCGACCTCACGCTTCCCCGCCTCGGGGAGCAGCGCGCGCTCCAGTACCGCATGCGATCCGTACTGGCGACGGGCGCCCGCATCAGCTTCGGCAGCGACTGGCCGGTCACCAGCCCGGACGTACTGGCCGGGATCGCGACCGCGGTGACCCGGCAGACCCCCGAGCGCGAACCAGCCGGCGGCTGGCAGCCGGCCGAGCGGATCACGATCGAGGATGCGCTGACCGCCGCCACCCTCGGTGTCGCGGAGCAGTCGCGGTCGACTCCCGCGCGCGGCACCCTTGCGGTGGGGGCGCGGGCCGACCTGGTCTGGCTCTCCCGCGATCCGCGCGTGGTGCCGGCCGACGAGCTGCGAAGCATCGTCGTGCTGGGCACGTGGCGGCGGGGGCTGCGAACGTTCTGAGCCCGGCGCCCGTCAGGCGATGCGGATGAGCTTCTTGTTCACGAACTCCTCCATCGCCGCCCTGCCCATCTCGCGTCCGGTGCCCGAGCGCTTCACGCCCCCGAAGGGCAGCTCTGCTGCATCGCCCAGCACGAGGTTCACCCACACCATGCCGACGTCGAGCGCATCCGCGATCCGTAGTGCCTGCTCGCGGTCGGTGGTGTAGACGTACGAGCCGAGCCCGTACGGGGTGTCGTTCGCCAGGCGCACGGCCTCCTCCTCCGATGCCACCCGGTACAGCACTGCGACCGGGCCGAAGAACTCCTCGTGATAGGCGTCGTTGCCGGGAACCACGTCGGCCAGCACGGTGGGCGGGAAGTAGTTGCCCACCACCTCGCCCGACGTCAGCACGGTCGCGCCCTGAGCGACCGCGCGCTGCACCTGGTCGTCGAGCCGCGCGGTGGCTGCTGCCGACGAGAGCGGGCCCAGCACGGTGCCCTCCGCGAGCGGATGCTGCGGCCGGGCCGCGGCGAGTCGTTCGGTGAACCGTGCGGCGAACTCGTCGAAAAGTTCGTCGATCACAAGAATCGCTTCGCCGCGTGCCACGACTGCCCGTTGTTTTCCAGGCGGGGGTTCACCGCATCCTCGACCACGGTGTCGAGGTCGTCGGCGGAGAGCAGGATGAAGGGGTCGGAGCCGCCGAGCTCCAGCACCACCTTCTTGAGGTGTCGTCCGGCGAGCTCTGCCACCGCCGATCCCGCCCGTTCCGAGCCGGTGACCGAGACGCCTTGCACCCGCGGATCGGCGATCACCCGCGCGATCTGCTCGGTGTCGGCGAGCACGCTGGTGTAGACGTGGTCGTGCGCCGCCGCGGCGGCTTCGGCTTCGTCGAAGATCTGAGCGATGGCCTCGGCCGACCCGGGGCATTGCGGCGCGTGCTTCAGCAGGATGGTGTTACCCGCCACGATGTTCGGCCCGGCGAAGCGCGCGACCTGGTAGTACGGGAAGTTCCAGGGCATGATGCCGAGCAGCACTCCGAGCGGCGCACGCCGGATGAGAGCGGTGCCGCTGCCCTCGCTCAGGTCGATGGGCTCGTCGGCGAGGAAGACGGCCGCGTTGTCGGCGTAGTACTGGTAGATGGCGGCGGCGAAGTCCACCTCGCCCAGCGCTTGGTCAAGCGGCTTGCCCATCTCCTGCACGATGATCTCGGCGAGCGTTGCGCGCCGCTCGGTGTGCAACCGGGCGACTTCGGCGATGAGGGCCGCGCGCTCGGCCACCGGCGCAAGGCGCGACCACCGCTCGTGTGCCTCGTGGGTCAGCGCGACGGCGTGGGCGAGGTCTGCGTCGCCGATGGTGGGGTATTCGCGCACGATGTCGCCGGTGGCCGGATCGATGACGGCGTAGCCGGTCATGACTGTTCTCCTTCTGCGATGATCTCGGCGGCCAGGCGGCGGCCGACTCTGATTGCTCCGTCGACGTGCTGGAAGCCCTCGGCGGCCACATCGCTCGAACCGAAGCGGAGAGCGCCAACCGGCTCGAGCTGCAGCGCGCCGTAGCGTGTGAGGCCGCCGAGATCGAAGCTCGCCGCGTAGGCGCCCTGGGTCCACTCCTCAGCTGCCCAGTCGCTCTCGTAGTAGACGGTGGGAGAAAGCGCAGGCGGCCCGAAGTAGGCGGCGAGCGACTGGAGGATGAGCTCCTTGCGTTCGGCTGACGGCAGAGCGAGCAGGCGGTCGGCCTTCAGATCCGAGACGAAGCCGACCAGGGTGCCCTGCTCCTCGCCGTGATTGGTGTTGTCGTACGCCTCGTGCACCAATTGATACGGGCTGAACGCGGTGCCCGACAACCCGATCTCCCGCCAGAAGGGGGTGGGGTAGCTCGCATGCACCTTGATCACCAGGCCGAGTGACTGGTGTTGCGTGAGCTGCTGACGAAGCCGCGGCAATGGTGGGAGGTAGGCGATGCGCTGGTGCAGGTTCGGCGGCACAGCGATCACGCCCCACCGGGCCGTCACCTCGAGCTCATCGGTGCGAGCGGTGACCTCACCGGCCGGTGCCCAACGGATGCTACGCACGGGCTGCCCGAGGACGACGTCGTCGCCGAGGCGCTCGGCTAGGCGCAGCGGAACCTGCTGCAACCCGCCGAGCACGCGGCGATCGAGGATGAAGTCAGCGTCGACCAGATGACTGAAGCTGCCGGCGCTCGCCGCCATCAGCAACGCCTGCAGCAGCGAGAAGCTGTGGGCGGGCTTCGTGAGCATGGCGTCGGCGATGAACAGAGCGGTGTTGGCGACGGCCTCGGCGTCGTCGCTCTGGCTCTCGAGCCAGGAGCGGAACGATATGCGGTCGTACTCGGTCGCCCGTGGATGTTGCCACGGGGCTGCGACATCCGTCTGCGCCACGAGCTCGTCGAGCAGAGCCGTGAGCCGCTCCATCTCGCGCTGCGTCTCTCGCGACGTGGGGAATGCTTCTCCGGTGAACCGGCGCGGCTCGCCGTCGGCCCCGATGTAGACACTCTCGCCCTCGCGGTAGCGGGGGTAGGTGCCGAGACCGAGTTCGCTCAGGGTCTCGAGCAGCGCCGTCTGGTCGGGCGAGACCCATTGCCCGCCGATCTCGAAGAGCTGTCCGTCGATGTGGTCGGTCCACAGCCGCCCGCCGACGCGATCGCGAGCCTCGAGCACGACGACCGAGTAGCCGGCCGCCGAGAGACGTGTGGCGGTGATCAGGCCCGTGACGCCGGCGCCGACGACGACGACGTCACGCTGCAGCTGCCGCATGTGCTTCCTCCGGTTCAGGCCGTGACGGCAGGCGCGATGTCGTGCTGCGCCGGACGTCGATCGGCGAGGAGCGCCGAGACCTCGAGCTCGCGCCACGGCGATGTGCAGGGATTGCCGTCAGTGATGAACATGCGCCGATCGGCCACTTCCATGATGAGGCC
>BADC01000679.1 GCA_000333435.1 Corynebacterium-like bacterium B27
GGACGGCGGGCTTCTGGGTCGCCGAGGCCGCGCTGCGCGCCGCCGACGAGAATCCCGATGCCGTCTCGATTGCGCGGCTCGCGCGCGGCGTCGTCGAGGATGCGGGCTTCAGGGTGATGGAGGCTGCGGCGCGGATGGTCGGAACGCGCAGCGCGTTCGACGGGGAAAGGATCGACAAGATCATCCGGGATCTCTCGCTCTACCTTCGGCAGGCGGGACCGGATCATGCGCGTGATGTCGCAGCATCCGCCTTCCTCGAGAAGGATCGATGGTCGGAAGGGGATCGGTTGTGGTGAACGCCGAGTATCTCGAACGGTCTATGTGGAGACGGGCGAGATGGCTCGTCATCTCGCCTCATCCCGACGACGAGACCATCGGCGTCG
>BADC01000678.1 GCA_000333435.1 Corynebacterium-like bacterium B27
AGCACTACCTCGACACCCTGGCCGCCGAGCGAGGCGGTGACGGTGGTGCTGTGCCGGGACCCCCATCGCGCTGAGCGGCTCCTCGAACACTCGCAGGTCAGGCACTCGCAGGTCAGGAGGCTAGCGTGGACGCATGCGAGCACTCACCCACGCCACTTTCGGCGACGCCACCGACGTTCTCGAGGTCACCGAACTCCCGCTTCCTGAACCGGGCCCGGGCGAGGTGCGCGTGCGCACGGTGCTCTCGCCGATCCACAACCACGACCTGTGGACCATCCGCGGCACCTACGGCTTCAAGCCGGAGCTGCCCGCCGCCGCCGGAACGGAGGCCGTCGGCGTGGTCGATGCGCTCGGCGACGGCGTGACGTCACTCGAGGTGGGCCAGCGCGTCGTCGCGGGTGGCGTCTTCGGCGTGTGGGCCGAGTACTTCGTGGCGAAGGCGGCCGGCCTCGTCCCGGTGCCCGACGGCATCGCCGACGAGGCTGCGGCACAGCTGATCGCCATGCCCTTCAGTGCGCTCAGCCTGCTCGACTACCTCGACGTCGAGCCCGGGGAGTGGATCGCCCAGAACACGGCCAACGGGGCGGTCGGCCGGCTCGTCGCCCAGTTCGCCGCCCGCCGCGGGGTGCGTGTGCTCGGGCTCGTGCGGCGCGACGCAGGCGTCGACGAGCTCGCGGCCGTCGGCATCCACGACGTCGTCTCCACCGAGAACGACGGCTGGCGGGATGCGGCGGCGGCACTGCTCGACGGCGCGAGCCCGCGGGCGGCGGTCGACTCGGTCGGCGGAAGCTCGGCCGGCGACCTGGTCGACCTGCTGGGCGAGGGCGGTCTCCTCGTGTCGTTCGGCGCCATGGGCTCGGGCGACCTGCAGATCCCGTCGGGCGCCCTGATCTTCAAGGACGTCACGGTGAAGGGCTTCTGGGGCAGCCGCGTGAGCCGCGAGATGGCCGCAGGCAAGCGGTCGGCGCTGTTCGCCGAGCTGTTCGAGCGCATCGGCTCGGGCGAGGTGCAACTGCCCGTCGAGGCCATCTTCTCGTTCGAAGACGCCCGGCAGGCCGCGGCGGCGAACGCCGCGCCAGGTCGCGACGGAAAGGTCCTGCTCCGCTTCTGACGCGCGCCTGTGGGGTTCGGTCAGCGCCGCCAGCGGTACTCGAACTCGGGGCGGCCGGGCTGCCCGTAGCGCGGGGAGCGTTCGACGGTTCCCGACGCGGCGAGGTTCTCGAGGTAGCGGCGCGCGGTCACCCGCGACAGGTGCAGTTCGGCTGCGATCTCACTCGCCGACAGCGCGGCGTCGGCGGCGCGGAGGGCCGCGATGATGCCCGCCCGGGTGTCGGGCGCCAGCCCCTTGTCGAGCACGGGCGCCGACTCCGTGCGCAGGCTCGCGAACGACTGGTCGACGTCGTCCTGGGTGGTCACCCCCTGCACCTCGCCGAGGCCGGCACGGAACGCCCGGTACCCGTTGAGCTTCTCGGCGAACACGGGGAACGCGAACGGCTTGATGAGGTACTGCACGATGCCGAGCGACACCGCCTGGCGCACCACGGCGATGTCGCGCACCGCCGTCACGGCGATCACGTCGACGTCGATCCTCACCGACCGCAATTGCCGGCAGAGGTCGATGCCGTGCACGTCGGGCAGGTTCATGTCGAGCAGCACGAGATCGATCTGGTCGCCACCGGGGCCCGCGGATGCCTGCAGCCGCCGCACCGCCTGCGCCCCGTTCCCGGCGACGCCGGCCACCTCGAAGCCCTCGAGCCGAGCGAGGTAGGCGGCGTGCGCCTCGGCGGTGATCGGCTCGTCGTCGACCACCAGCACCCGTAGCGGATTCACTGCTGCTCCACGGGGGCGGCGAGGGGGATGACGACGGTGAAGGTCGCCCCGGGCCCGTTCGTGACGGCGATGGTGCCGCCGAGCCGCCGGACCGACTGGCCGACGAGCGCCAACCCGATGCCCCGGCCGCCGTCGCCGGCGTCTTTGGTGCTGTAGCCGCGCCGGAACACCTGCTCCGGTTCGGGCACGCCCGGGCCGGTGTCGGAGACCGCGATCACGAGCGACGCCCGCTCGCGACGCACCGAGACAGTGACCTGCGGATGATCGTCGGCCGCCGCGTCGAGCGCGTTGTCGATCAGGTTGCCGACGATCGTCACGAGCTCGTCGGGCGCGGTGCCGAGCGGCCCGAGATCGGGCGCGATCTCGAGCACGAGGGAGATGCCGCGTTCGCCCGCCTGCGCCGACTTGCCGAGCAGCAGCGCCGCGAGCACCGGCTCGTCGACCGCGGCCGACACCACCTGGTCGACCAGGTGCTGGCCGAGGTTCAGCTGGTGGGCCGCGAACTCGAGCGCCTCCTCGGGTCGCCCCAACTCGATCAGCGCCACGATGGTGTGCAGCCGGTTCGAGAACTCGTGTGTCTGCGAGCGCAGGGCGTCGGAGAGCGTGCGCATCGAGTCCAGCTCCCCGCTCAGCTGCTGCAGTTCGGTGTGGTCGCGCAGGGTGGTGACGGTGCCAAGCCGTCGCGCCGGCCCGGTCGAGGCCGCCGAGACGGCGACCGATTGGTTCACCACCAGCACACGATCGTCGGTGAGGTAGACCTCGTCGACCGCCACGGCACCACTGCCGAGGAGTGACCGCAGCGGTAGGGCGATGGGCAGGTCGTCGAGGGCGAGCGGATGCGCATCCGCCGGCTGCGACCGGAGGCCCAGCAGCTCGGCCGCCTGATCGTTGTAGAGCACGAGCCTGCCTTTGGTGTCGACGAGCACGAGTCCTTCGCGCACCGAGTGCAGCACGCCTTCGTAGTAGGCGAACATGCGGCTGAGCGCCTCGGGTCCGCGGCCCCAGGTGACCCGCCGCAGGTACCGGCTCAGCAACCACGATGCGAGCGCACCCACAAGGAGCGTGGCGAGTGCCGCGCCGATCACGAACGGCAGCCGTTGCGCCAGGGCGGCCGAGAGGTTGCTCACGGTGACCCCGGCGGAGACCAGCCCGATGACGGTGCCCTGCGCATCCGTCACCGGGACGACCGAGCGCACCGAGGGGCCGAGGGTGCCGGTGTAGGTCTCGGTGAAGCTCTTCCCGGCGAGGGCCGGGGCGATGGTGCCCTGGAACGGTTTGCCGATCTGGCTGGGGTCGGGATGCGTGTAGCGGGTTCGATCGGGATTCATGATGGTGATGAAGTCGATCGAGGTATCGGCCATCAGGGTCAGGGCGTAGGGCTGGAGTTCGGCGCTCGGGTCGGCCGAGGAGAGCGCGTCGACCACGAACGGGTTGTCGGCGATGGCCGTGGCCACCGCCATCGTCTTCTGCCCGGCGTCGGTGTCGACGTCGTTCTGGGCGTCGGCCCAGAGCCACACCACGGCGACGCCGGTGAGCAGTGCGATGAACGACACCTGAAGCACGAAGAGCCGGGCCGAGATGCTGAGGCCCGCGATCCACGCCTTCATCGCTGCCTCCTTCGGCCTCGCTGCCCGTCATTCGGTCTGATCACGATAACGCCGCCGCGCCCGAGCGGGCCCTGAACAATATGAACACAAGGCCGGCCGGATGCGCGGCGGCACCCATGCTGATCTCCTTACCACCAGCGAGCCGTCGACGGAGACGAGGCGGCCTTGACCGTTAGGAAGACCCATGGCAATGACGCACACGGTTCGGCCGACCAGGAGACGCCGGCTCGACCGATCGCACTACCTCTACATCGCGGTGATCGTTGCCGTGGCGGCCGGCATCGCGGTGGGACTCCTCTTCCCCGATTTCGCGAAGGGCCTGAAGCCGCTCGGCGACGGGTTCGTGGCGCTCATCAAGATGATGATCGCGCCCATCATCTTCTGCACCATCGCGCTCGGCGTCGGGTCGATCGCGAAAGCGGCCACGGTCGGCAAGGTGGGCGGGCTCGCGCTCGGCTACTTCGTGATCATGTCGACCTTCGCGCTCGGCATCGGGCTCGTGGTGGGCAACCTCATCCATCCCGGTGACGGCCTCAACATCGCGACCACCACCTACGACACGTCGACGCTCGCCCCGGCCGACTCCACCGAGTTCGTGCTCGGCATCATCCCCACCTCGTTCCTCACGTCGTTGACGTCGGGGAGCATCCTGCAGGCGCTGTTCGTGGCGCTCCTCGTCGGCTTCGCGCTGCAGCGGATGGGCGCGAAGGGCGAACCGATCCTCGGCGCCATCCGGCAGCTGCAGCAGCTGGTGTTCCGCATCCTCGGCATGATCATGTGGGTCGCCCCGATCGGCGCCTTCGGGGCGATCGCCGCCGTGGTGGGCACGACGGGCGTGGCAGCGCTGGTCGCGCTGGGCGCACTCATGGCCGCGTTCTACATCACCTGCATCCTGTTCGTGGTGGTCGTGCTCGGCGGCCTGCTCAAGCTCGTCACGGGCATCAACATCTTCCGGGTCATGAAGTACCTGGCGCGGGAGTACCTGCTGATCGTGTCGACCTCGTCGAGCGAGGTGGCCCTGCCGCGGTTGATCGCGAAGATGGAGCACCTCGGCGTCTCGAAGCCGGTCGTGGGCATCACCGTCCCCACGGGCTACTCGTTCAACCTCGACGGCACGGCGATCTACCTCACGATGGCGTCGATCTTCGTCGCCAACGCACTCGGCACCCCGCTTAACCTCGGCGAGCAGCTCTCGCTGCTGGTGTTCATGATGATCGCGTCGAAGGGCGCCGCGGGTGTCACCGGTGCGGGCCTCGCAACGCTCGCCGGCGGGTTGCAGGCGCATCGCCCCGACCTCGTCAACGGCGTCGGACTGATCGTGGGCATCGACCGCTTCATGTCGGAGGCCCGTGCGCTCACGAACTTCACCGGCAACGCGGTCGCCACCCTCCTCATCGGCAAGTGGACGAAGCAGATCGACGCCGGCCAGGTGCGACAGGTGCTCGCCGGCACCCTGCCGTTCGACGAGACGACGATGAGCGCCGACGACCACCTGAGCGACGACGAGAAGACGCATCACGCCCGCGACCTCGCCGCGGCGAGCCAGGAGGAGCGGGTCTCCACCGGCGCCATCGCGAGCATCGTGCACGGGCCGGACGCCGACACGCGCGTGCCTGCGCGCAAGTAGCTCCTAGCGGGCGGCCGGCCACGGCTCGTCCGCGTGAGCGAGCCACACCCGGTGGGGCTCGAGCGCGCGGATGAGCCGCTGGCCGTCGGTGGCGGGCTCGTCGAGTTCGCCGGCCCACACCGCGGTGTCACCGGCGATCACGACCGGCCCATCGCCCGTCTCGATCACGACGATCTGCGACCCCCGAGTGTGCCCCGGCGCGGGAACGAGGCGGATGCCCGGCAGCAGTTCGTACTCGCCGTCGACGTCGGTGTAGCTCACGCCCGGCGCATCCACCCACTCGCGGATGGTGTAGTCGTCCTGCGTCCGCGCATCCTCGAGCTCCTGGCGCTGCACGTAGACCGGCGTGCCGGCGAACAGGTGGTTGCCACCGCAGTGGTCGAAGTGCAGGTGGGTGTTGACGACCGCGGTGATGCCACTGAGGTCGATGCCCTTCTCGGTGAGGGGCTCGAGCTGCGGGTCCATGTCGGCGACGGCCGGGTGCAGCTCGGTCAGGCCGGTGTCGACGAGTACCCGACCTTCAGGATGCTCGATGAGGTGCACGTAGAGGGGCATCCGCTCCTCCTCGCCGACGAAGAGGGTGGCGACGCGCACCGGCGTCACGGTGAGAAAGGGAGTCGTCATGTGGACACTGTACACTTCGGGCGGATTCCCGGCGTGATCCTGTGGGCGAACGAGTCGCGGCGGCGTAGCGTGGCGAGCCTCACCGCGAACGGATGGAGCATCCCATGACCGACAACGACACCGACGACATCGAGACCCTCGCCGAGCTGCTCGACGACTTCCCGCTCACCATGATCGTCTCGCTCGACGACGACGGGCATCCGGTGTCGCAGCCGTTCGCCATGCAGCAGCAGCACCATCGATTCGACGGCGACCTGTGGTTTCTGGTGAGCGCCGAGTCTTCGACGGCCGCCCGCATCGAGAAGAACCCGGTCGTGAACCTGGCCTTCGGCTCGAACGGTTCGTGGGTCTCGCTCACCGGGCACGCGGAACTCGCCACCGAGCAGAGCTACATCGACCAGATGTGGGACCCGAGTGTCGAGGCCTGGTTCCCCGGAGGCCGCACCGACCCCGCGATCCGCGCGCTGATCGTCCACGCCGACTCGGCCGAGTACTGGGACACGCCGGGTTCCACGCTCGCAACGGCTTTCAGCTTCGTGAAGTCCAAGGTCACCGGAACCCCCATGGACATCGACAACGAGAAGGTCGAGCTCTGAGCGACGGGCGCTGAGGGGACGTTCAGGCGAGCGTCGACGGGTCCCACCCCGAGAGCACGATCTTGCCCACGGTGCGGCCCGACTCCACCGCGGCGTGAGCCCGGCGGAGTGACTCCGGGGTGAGTGGACCGAAGTCGTCCGTGACCGTGGGGCGCACGGCGCCCTCGTCGACGAGGGCGGCGACCTGGTCGAGAATCCAGCGCTGGTGCTCCGAGCCCGGCACGTGCAGCGGATCGGTGAACATGAGTTCCCAGAGCCAGCCGATGCTCTTCGCCTTGAGCGGGGCGACGTCGCGGGGGCCGTCGTCGATCGCCACCACCCGGCCGAAGGGGCGCACGAGCTTCGCGTAGAGCGCCTCTTGGCCGCGGGAGTGCGAGGTGAAGACCCAGTCGACGCCGTCAGGCGCGAGTGCGAGCACCTGCTCGGCCAGGTCGCCCTTGTGGTCGACGACCTCGTGCGCGCCCATCGAACGCACCCACTCGGTGTTGGCCTCGCCGGCGGTCGCGATGAGCCGCACCTGCGGCGCGCGGGCTCGCACGAGTTGCAGCAGCACCGAACCGACGCCGCCGGACGCGCCCACGACCAGCAGGTCGCCCCGCGCATCCGGTTCGATCTCCAGACGGTCGAAGACAGCCTCCCACGCGGTGATCGCGGTCAGCGGCAGCGAGGCGGCCTCCCCGAAGGTGACGCTGTGCGGCTTGTGGCCGACGAGTCGGGCCTCGACGAGTTGGAAGCGTTGATCGCTGCCGGGGCGCCCGATGCTCCCGGCGTAGAACACCTCGTCGCCCGGGGCGAACCCCTGCACGTTCTCGCCGACCGTCTCAACGATGCCGGCTGCGTCGTAGCCGAGCACCCGGAATCCGTCGGCCGGAGCGCCGGAGCGCTGTTTGACGTCGACCGGATTGACGGAGACCGCCTCCACGCGCACGAGCAGCTCGCCCGGAGCCGGCGTCGGCACCTCGCTGGTGCGCACCTGGAAGGCGGCGGGGTCGGAGGCCGGGAGGTTGGTCGTGTACCCGATCATCGTGTTCATCTGCGTCATGTGATCGAGGATCGCACAGTCGCGATGCTGTGAGCACGCGGCCGCCTCAGTCGCGGGTGGACATGGCGATGACTGACCCGATGCTGGCCCCGCCCGCCCGCCCGCTCGCTCTCGCGCCGTCCGCCGGCCGGCGGGGAGATCGGGTGATCGCCGCTTCGCTAGTCTCGACGTGAGCCAGCACGGAACGGCGATCGAGGGGGATGCATGGGTACCGGTGAAAGCGAGCTGATCGAGGAGGCGCGGGCGGCGCTCGGCGACTCGGAGAACATCCTGGCCGCCGGGATCTTCGGTCTGGCCGATCTTGTGCTCGCCCAGGTCGCCGGACTGGCTGCGGGGTCGGCGGGCGGCGGCGAGATCGTCGCAGGCGTGGCCGGTGCCTCCGCACCGGCCGCTGATGGGCTGGGCGCGGCGCTCGGCGGCGGGCTCGGTGCTCTCGCCGCCACCAAAGCGGCGGCCGAGGCGCAGGGCGTGACCGTGCAGCTGATCGTCGCCGTCACCGACGACACCATCCACGTGCTGAACCGCGATACCGGTGGCCGCCTGCGCACCGAGGTCGCGTCCTTCCCGCGCGCGCGGACTCGGGTGGCGGTCGAGAAGTTCGGGCTCAGCCGGCAGTTGACGCTGACCGACGATGCGACAGGGGACTCCATCCGCTTGCACGGATCGGTGTCGTGGCTCTCGGCGCAGGCCGCGGGTGACAAGGTCGTGCTCGACCTGCTCAGCGAGTGAGCGACTCGGCCGGGAAGCGCTGACCAGGGTCAGTCGAACCGCGAAGCGCTCAGAGCCCGCGCTGCGCCAAGAAGTCGTCGACCTGCTGGTGTGTCGCCGTGAGGCGCTCGATGCGCTCGGCGAGGCCGGCCCGCACCTGCACGAGCTGCTCGGCGAGCGCGTCGTGGGCGGCGGCGGGGGCCTCGCCCGTGCAGGCGAGCACCGACTGCACCACCTCGCGCGGGAAGTCCATGCCGAAGAGCATGTGGATGATCTCGGCGCGGTCGATCATCGCATCGTCGTAGTCGCGGTACCCGTTCGACTCCCGCCGGGCCGAGATGAGCCCGTGCTCTTCGTAGTAGCGCAGCGAGCGCGCGCTCACCCCGCTGCGCCGGCTGAGTTCGCCGATCTTCATCGTGCGCTTGACCTTGACATGATGTCAGAGTCTAGCGTGTTCGTGGTCGGGCGAGATACGCCTCACCACGAAGGATTTCAGATGCTCTCCACTGTCACGGTCGCCGGCCGCATCCGCTCGTTCACGGTCGTCGGTGAGGTCGATGGCGCGCCCGATCGCGCCATCGTGCTCGTCTTCCACGGCTCGCGGCAGACCGGCGAGGTGCACCGCCGCTTCACCGGCGGGGCGCTCGACCGGCTGGCCGCCGAGGGGCGGGCCGTCGTGGTGTACCTCGACGGCTACCGAGGCAACTGGAACGACGCGCGCGCCGCGAGTTCGTTCCCGGCGCGGCGCGAAGGGATCGAGGACGTCGAGTTCGCCCGGGCCGTGGTCGACACCGTGCGACGCTCGCATCACGTCGACGGAAGCGCCGTCGTGGCGGTGGGGTACTCGAACGGTGGCCAGATGGTCTTCCGCCTCCTCCACGAGGCGCCCGAGCTCCTCGCGGGCGCGGTGGTCGTGGCAGCCACCATGCCCGACCGAGCCGGGTTTCTCGGCGACTTTTCCGACGCCCCGGTCGAGCGACCGATCCCGATCGTGCTCGTGGCGGGAACCGCCGACCGCATCGTGCCGTTCGAGGGCGGGCGGATGGCGTGGTGGGCGCGCGCCCTGTTCAAGGTCGGGGGAGTGGCGCTGTCCGCTCCCGCCACCGCCGCGTACTTCGCCGGGCGCAACGGCATCACGGTCGCGCCCGAGGTCGAGCTGCTGCCCGCGCGGCCGCGACCCGACCGTCCCACCGCCGCGAAGCCGGCCACCCGCATGGAGCGCACGGCGTACCGGGAGCCGGGTCGCGCATCCGTCACCCTCTATGCGGTGCAGGGCGGTGGCCACACCGTCCCCGGCCCGACGCCGGGCCCGGCCGTGGTGGGTCGCACCGGCACCGACCGCGGCATCGACGAACTCGTGCTCGACGTGCTGGAGTCGCTCGACCAGACCGGGCGTGACGAATTACTGCCGAAATGAGACGGACTGCCCCGCTACACGGGGTCGGTGTCGCTCATTCCGGAAGTTACTCGGGGTGCCCGACTCCGGTAGCGTCACGCTCGACGGATGCGAGCACCACGAAGCCGGAATCGCCCCGACGACGAGTCTTGTCGCTCGGCGGCGTGGCGCGGTGGCGCTGCGCTACCGCCGGAAGTAGGCGTTCGCGCTGCGGGTGTAGAGCAGGATGATGCCGAGGAGAGCCAGGATTCCGTTGATGAGCCCCTGCCACAGGCTCGACGGCACGGCCACGAGCAGGTAGATGGCGCTGGCGAGGTTGAGGGCGAGCACGATCGTCGTGAG
>BADC01000677.1 GCA_000333435.1 Corynebacterium-like bacterium B27
CGTGTGTTCGAGAAGGCGAAGGCGGAGGGCGCGCAGGCCGTCGTCGTCTCCGCCGCGATCGAGGCCGAGATCGCGACCATGGCGATCGAGGATCGTGCCGAGTTCCTCTC
>BADC01000676.1 GCA_000333435.1 Corynebacterium-like bacterium B27
GTCTGCTCGGCGATCTGCCCCGACTGCACCGCGGCGACGATCGAGGCCGTCATGGCCGGCAGATCGAGCTGCGTGTTGTAGAGCAGCAGGTCGTTGCCCGCGTTGATCGCGGCGATGGCGTTGGCGGTGCGGTCGGCGTACTCCGGGACTCCGGATGCCTCGAGCATCAGCAGATCGTCGGTCACCGCCACCCCGTCGAAGCCGAGCTGGTCGCGCAGCACCCGGTGCCAGGCGGGCGACAGCGACGCCGGCGCCTGGTCGACCGCGGTGTACACGAGGTGGCCGAACATCACCAGCGGTGCACCCGCGGCGATCCCTGCCTGGAACGGCGGCGCATCCTCCGCCTGCCACTGCTCGAACGGCAGGTCGGTCGCGGGGAGTGACGTGTGCGAGTCCCCCGGCGCCGCACCGTGACCGGGGAAGTGTTTGAGGGTGCTGAAGACCTTGCCGTTCTCGGCGGCGACCGCGGCCGCCACCCGCTCGCTCGCGCCGGCCGCGTCGGTGCCGAGGGCGCGCTCGTAGATGAACGAGGCCGGGTCGGCGGTGACGTCGGCGATGACACCGAAGTTGACCGTCATACCGGTCGCCCGGAGCAGATCGGCGCGCTGGGTGAACGCATCCGTCGTCGCCTGCACGGGCTCGTTCTTCAGCGTCTCGGCCGAGGGGTAGGTGTCGTCGCCGAGGCGCGCGACGATGCCGCCCTCCTCGTCGATCGCGATCAGGGTGCCGAGGCCGTCTCCGCCGACGAGGGCTGCGGTGAGAGCGGTGGCGTCGGCGGCCGATCCCGGCACGTTGTCGCCGAGCAGCAGCAGCCCGCCGGCGCCGGTGCCCTGGAGGTAGGACTGCAGCACCGCCGGGTCGGCGCCCGGCACGTGCACCATGAAGAGCGCGGCGATCTTCTGCTCGAGCGTCATGCCGGCCAGGCGTCCTGCGGCGAACGAGCGGATGCGCTCCTCACGTGTCGGCGCCGGGAACGCCGCCCGCTGCCGGGCGAGCGGTGCCGGCGTCGCCGTACCCGTGGGAGCGGTGCCCGCTGCGGGCGAGGCGTCGAGCCCGCCCCCCGTCCCCGTGGCGCCGGACGCAGCGGAGCTCGAAGCGAAGCTCGCGGCCCCGCTGCCCGGCGAGCCGCAGCCCGCCAGCACCGTCACGGCGACGACGACAGCGAGGCCGGCGCCCACGCGGCGCAGCACACTCCCCCGCATCACTCGGGGATGGGGCCGAGCAGCGCGTTGGCCACGGTGTTGTGCGCCGACTCGCCGTCGGAGGGATGGAAGATGCCCGCCACCACGTCGCGGTAGAGCCGCCCGAGTTCCGACGAGGAGTAGATCGCCGACCCGCCCGCGACCCGCAGCGCCTGGTCGACCACGAACCGCGCCGTCTCCGTCGCCCGCACCTTCAGGCCCACCAGCTGCGGGAACCATGCCGCGCCGCGCTGCACGCCCGCGTCGACGTCACGGGCGAGCGCGTCGATCTGGGGCGGGATCGCATCCTGCGCAATGCCGGCCTCTGCTACCTTCCACCTGATGTCGGGGTCGTGCGCGTAGGGGCGCCCACCGGCCTTGAGCGAGGTGCGCCGGTGCGCCGCCGCCACCGCGAGCTCGATCGCCCGCTGCCCGATGCCGGTGTACACGGCCGCGAGCAGGATCTCGAAGTTCGCGAAGATGCCGAAGATCAGCGGATCGGCGCTCGGCCCCTCGGGCAGCTTGCGGAACACCCGGTCAGCGGATGCGACGGCGCCGTCGAGCACGGTCGTGTTGCTCTGCGAGGCGCGCATCGCGAGCGTGTCCCAGTCCTCCACCATCGTGACCCCCGCGGCCTGGCGGTCGAGGAAGGCGTGCACGAGCAGCGGCGCCGCCGGGTCGGAGGCGTCCCGGCCGAAGACGCCGAGCCGGGTCCACACGGGCGAGAGCGAGGTGAAGATCTTGCGGCCGGTGAACGCGTAGGAGCCGTCGGGCAGGGGACGGGCATCCGTCGTCGACCCGAAGAGCACGAGGTCGTTGCCCGCCTCGGAGTTGCCGAAGGCGAAGATCTCGCCCGCCGCCGCATCGCGCAGCACCCACTCGAGCGAGGCATCGCCGCGGTCGAGCAGCACCTTGGCCACCCCCGTCCAGACGAGGTGCATGTTCACGGCGAGCGCCGTCGCCGGTGCGGCCGTCGCCAGCCGCGTCTGCTCGCGCGCCACCTCGGCCAGCCCGTACCCGAGGCCGCCGAGCGCCGTGGGGGTGAACATCCGCAGGTAGCCGACCTCGTGCAGCTCACGCAGGTCGTCGTGCGGGAACGTGTTCTCGCGGTCGTGCCCAGCGGCGCGGGAGCGGATGCGGGTGAGGAGTTCGTCGTCGATCAGGGTCACCCGCACAGGCTACTCGCGCATCCTGAACCCGCTCGCGCCGGCGAGGCGCCCGCTCAGGCGTCGCCGGCGAGCGCCTCCGCGTGCCCCGCGCTCAGCCGCAGGTAGGTGGCAGCGTTGCGGCGGATGCGCTCCTGCTCGTCGGCGCTCAGTTCGCGGCGCACCTTCGCGGGCACGCCGGCCACGAGCGACCCGGGCGGCACGATCGTGTCCTCGAGCACGACGGCGCCCGCGGCCACGAGCGATCCCGCGCCGATCACGGCGCGGTTCAGCACCGTGGCGTTCATGCCGATGAGGCAGTCGTTCTCGATGGTGCAGCCGTGCAGCACGGCGCCGTGCCCCACGCTCACGCCCGCACCGATCGTCGTCGGCACACCGGTGTCGCAGTGCACCACCACGTTGTCCTGCAGGTTCGAGCCCTCGCCGAGCGTGATCGCGTCGGTGTCGCCGCGCAGCACGGCGCCGTAGAAGACGCTCGCCCGGGCGGCGATGCGGGTGCGGCCGATGACCGTGGCGGTGGGGGCGAGCCACGCCGTCTCGTCGATGGCGGGGGTGACTCCGTCGTAGCTGATGATCATGGTTCTCCTCGGGGTCGGGGCGGGCGGCGGATGGTCAGAGCCGGTTGCCGAGGCGCGACACGATCGCCGCCTCCTGGTAATCGAGCTGCTCGATGAGTTCGCGGGCGGCGTCGTCGTCGAGGCGGTTGGCGTCGCGCTCGTTCACCAGCGCGGTGCGCTGCGCCTGAAGCACCCGGCGGTACAGGTCGCCGAATGCCCGGCCGAACTCGCTCCTCTCGGGGTCGGGTGCGCGGTCGGCGTCGGCGGACTGCCGCGCCACCGTCGCCTCCACCCGCTTCAGCAGCTCGGGCGGCAGACCGGCGGGCGGCGACGCGAGGAAGGCGGCGAACACCTCTTTCGACGCCTCCTCCGCGATGGCGTGGGCCCGCGAGGCCTGTTCGCGGTCGAAGCTCTCTTGGTTCGGGTCGCTCAGCTTCAGCGCCCGGATGAGCGCCGGCAGCGTGAGCCCCTGCACCAGCAGGGTGCCGACGGCGACCACGAAGGCGATGGCCTGGATCTCGGCCCGCCCCGGGAACGGCTGCCCGTTCGCGAGCAGCACGGGCACACCGGCCGCGGCGGCCAGGGTGACCACCCCGCGCATGCCGGTCCAGGAGACGACGAGGCTCTCTTTCCAGCCGAGGAACACCGGGAACTGGCGCGGCCGCCGCCCCCGTGCCACGCGCGCCGCGTTCTCCCGCTCGATGCGCTCCCGTACCCGCACGTCGCTCGCGTACTTGCGGCGCATCAGCCGGTCGCCGAGCCAGTTGCGCCCGAAGGAGAGGAACACCCACACCGGCCGGATGAACAGCACCACGGCGAGCACCACGAGCCCCGCCCCGAGCACCGCCCAGACCGACTGCCCGGCGTCGACGATGTCCTGCAGCACGAGC
>BADC01000674.1 GCA_000333435.1 Corynebacterium-like bacterium B27
TCCCCACCCTCCCGATCTGCCAAGACCGCAGCGTCGCCCTATCAGGGCTCAAAGTGCGATCGACATCACGACGTCACCCGATGCGGTGATCACTATCCGTAACATTTGCGCGGGCCAGGTCTGGTCGGCGCCTTCGCAGCACGAGCGAATCGCTTCCCCCAGCCCGACCTCGTCAATACACGCGCGAGCGATGCGCAACCCGCACGGCGACAACGACCAACGTCTCGTCACGCACATCGACCAGAAGTCGATAGTCACCGATCCGGTACCGCCAGAAGCGCGACAAGTCCCCGGCCAGCCGCTTGCCCCGACTGCGCGGATCATCAAGCTCGGCCAGCCCCTCCAGGTACGCCAGAACGCGCTGCGCGACAGCTCGGTCCAACGCTCGAACGGACTTGTCGAACTCAGGGCTCGTCTCGACGGTCCAGCGACTCACAGCCCCAACTCGCGGCGAAGCTCGCCGAGCGGTCGCGTGCTCTGCTCAGAGGCCGCCCACTCCCTCGCGGCGTTCTCCGCCCACGCGACGTCGTCGACCTCGTCAAGGTGCGACACGATCGCCTCATGGACGAACTCGGCTGCTGCCTGGCCGGTACGAGAGGTGACGACGGCGATGCGTCGCTCTTCCTCATCGCTCAGGTCGATCGAGAGTGACACGTCATCTCCTTCGCGCGATCGCAGATGCTGTACTGAGGATATCCGCTCACCATCGATACGGGCAGTGACGTTCAGCTTGAGTGCACGTGGTCGCATTTCGCTCCAACTTCGCGGTCGATGAAACCGCCGGGCGTAGGGAACGCAGCAACAGTACGCCGTCCAATCCCCTGTGTGGTGTTTTCCACAGGATCACGACAAGCGTGAATCGCGGGATGCGCGTAGCCGGCGATCGGGCGCACGGCGCTCGTCAATCCGCTGATCGAGAAAGCTGGTAGAGCCCGCTCCCTGCGTATATACTTATGCCCAATAGAGATATACACGGGAGCGCGGATGTCTACCACGAAGACGAAGAAGCTCATCGGCTTCACCGAGGAGCAGGTGGCCCTCATCGACGACCTCGCAGCCCGACAGGGCACCACCTTCACCGCGATCGTCTCCGAGGCCGTGAACGAGTACACGTCCGTGCGCGCCAACGCTATGGATCAGATCCTCGATCGCCTCCTGGTCGAGCACGGAGACGTGATCGACCGCCTTTCGCGCACGTGAGCCTCTCGGTCGTCACCTTTCCCGAGGCGCTCCACATCATCGGCCGTCTCTTCAGCACCGATCAGCCCCAGAAGTTGGTGCGCGATTCGGCCCTGCTCCTCTCTGCGCTCGATCGCCAATCGGCCTCGATGTTCGGGCAAGAGGCCTACCCAGGGATCCACCACAAGGCAGCCGCCCTGCTCCACGGACTCACCAAGAACCACTCGCTCTTCGACGGCAACAAGCGCCTCGCGCTCGTGACCACGCTCTACCTCTACGCGAAGAACGGGTACTGGAACGCGACCGACATCGAAGCCGAGTACGACTTCATGCTCGCCGTCGCGTCCGACGAGATCGACTCCATCGACGAGATCGCGGCGTGGCTCAGTGCGCGCTTCAGAGCGTCAGACGCCTAGCGACCGAAGCTACACTCGACAGACGCAGTGACGACGCGCCCGTGCGCTGCGAGTTCGATCGCCGAGAAGCGCCGGGAGCAGCTCGATGGAGTCCGAAATCACGCCTGCAGACGTCCAAAACGCGCCCGAAAGCGCCAACGAAGGACCGACCCTCACCCTCACCACCGCCGGCGTCGTCAGCTACGCCCAGGCGAACGCCCGCCTATCCGCCCTCGAATCCGTCACCATCACGAACCCGGGCCCGATGCTGCGCGCCGCCGCCCTCGCCATCGAGGCGACGGATGCGTTCGGCTCCCTCGGCACCCCCACCATCACGCTCATCGACCTCGCCGAGCACGCGACCGTTACCCTCTCCGACCTCACTCTCTACCTCGACCCGGCGACCATGCTCGCCGTCGACGAGCAACGCCCGGGCCGCATCACCGCCCGCCTCACCGACGCCGCCGGCACCACGAGAGCAGAAGCATCCGCCGACGTCGACGTCCTCGCCGCCTCACAGTGGCGCACCAACCCGGTGCAGCTCGGCATGGAGCTGCTGCCCGCCTACGTGCAGCCCAACGCGGCCGCCATCCAGCCCCTCCTCCACGAAGCGGGCGAGCTCCTCGAGCAGCGCACCGGCGACCGCAGCATGACCGGTTACCAGCTCGAAGACCCGAAGCGGGTGGATGCGACGGTCGAGGCGATCTACGAAGCCATGCGTTCCCGACGCATCCGCTACGCCGAACCGCCCGCGAGCTGGTCGAGCACCGGCCAGAAGGTGCGCACCCCGGCCGAAGTGCTCGAGGGCCGCGTCGGCACCTGCCTCGACACCACGGTCGTGCTCGCCGCGGCCCTGGAGCAGGCGGGCATCAACTCGACGCTGTGGATCTTCGACGGCCACGCCTTCCTCGGCTACTGGCGGCAGAACAGCGAGCTCGGCTCGGTGGTCGAGTTCGAACCCGGCGACCTCGTCAACCGCACGGCAATCGGCCACATCGTGCTGATCGAGACCACGGCCGTCACCGACTCGCGAAACGGAGACTTCGACGAAGCCAAGAGGGCGGCACGAGCCCGCATCGAAGGGTCGCCGAGCACCTTCATCGGCGCGATCGACGTCGGCGCCGCCCGCTCGGCGAGCATCTTCCCGCTGCCGTCGCGGTCGGTGGAGCCCGACGGCACCGTCGTCGTCACCGAGTACCGCGTCGCCGCGAGAGTCGCCCTACGAGATGGCCGAGACACCGCACCGGCCAACCTCAACGACGCCGGCTCGAAACGAACCGCACCCCCGAGGGTCGCCCAGTGGAAGAACTCCCTCCTCGACCTCAGCCTCCGCAACCGCCTGATCAACTTCACCGACCGCGCCGGCTACTCCCTCGCCGTGCCGAGCGCCTCCCTCGCCCTCCTCGAAGACCAGATCAACTCGGGCATCAACCTCTCGCTCCGCCCCTCCAACGCCGTCAGCGCGGTCGACCGCGAGCGCAAGATCCAGTTCGGCCGCGACCTCCCCGACGACACGCGCGCCCAGCTGCTCGCCGACCGCAAGGAGGCGTACATCGACATCACCGAGGAGTCGTACGCCACCAAACTCCGCTACCTCGCCTACAAGGCGAAGACGATCGTGGAGGAGACCGGCGCGAACAACCTCTACCTCGCGTTCGGCATGCTGCACTGGACGTTCAACGACCGCGAACTCCGCTCGCCCCTCATCCTCATCCCCGTGAACCTGACCACGGCGAACCGCGGGTCGCTCTACCGCCTCACCCTCGACGAGTCCGGCGCATCCACCCCCAACTACTGTCTGCTCGAGAAGCTGTCGCAGGCCTTCGACCTGACCATCCCGGGCCTGGCCGATCCGGTTCAGGATGGCGCGGGCATCGACCTGCAGGCCGCTTTCACCGCCGTGCGGCAGGCGATGCTGGATGCGCATCTCCCCTTCCGGGTCGAGGACTCGGTGAATCTGGGCATCCTGCAGTTCGCGAAGTTCCGGCTCTGGAAAGACCTCGACGAGAACTGGGAGTCGCTCGCCGGCAACCCGCTCGTGAAGCACCTCATTGAGACGCCGACGCTGCCGTTCGTCGATCCGGTGCCGCCGGCGACCGACGAGAACGCCCCCGACCTCGACGCGTTGAGCGCGCAATGCCCGGTGCCGGCCGACTCGTCGCAGCTCGAGGCGGTGGCCGAGGCCGCGCAGGGGCGCACCTTCGTGCTCGAGGGCCCTCCCGGCACGGGCAAGTCGCAGACCATCCGTTCGGTGAGGACACCCCGCTCGGCCGCCCCGGTCAGCCCGCCGAACTCGCGCCGCCCTTCGTGCTGCTCGCCTCGCAGGAGGCCAGTTTCATCGTGGGCGAGACCATCGCGGTCACCGGCGGAACCCCCGCCCACTGATGGACCTCGGAATCACGGGCAAGACCGCGCTCGTCACCGGCGGCGATTCGGGCATCGGCTGGCACACCGCGCGGCTGCTGCTCGAGGAGGGCGCGGCGGTCGTCATCACCGACCTGCAGCAGAAAGAGCTCGACGAGGCGGCTGCCAAGCTGAAGGCACCGAAGGGTCGGCTGTTCGCCTTCGCCGCCGACATCACGAGCGTCGACTCGCTCGCCGCCCTGCACGCGAGCGTGGCGGATGCGGTGGGCGAGATCGACATCCTGGTGCAGGCCGCCGGCGTCACGGGCGCGCAGGGCCGGTTCGACGAGATCACCGACGAGGGCTGGCTGACCACCCTGCAGACCGACCTCGTGGGCCCGGTGCGGCTCACCCGCGAGTTCCTGCCCGNACTGCGCAGGGGCGGTTGGGGCCGGTTGGTCTACCTCGCGTCGGAAGACGCCGTGCAGCCCTACGACGACGAGCTGCCGTACTGCGTGGCGAANGCGGGCATCCTCGCGCTCGCGAAGGGCCTGTCGCGGTCGTA
>BADC01000673.1 GCA_000333435.1 Corynebacterium-like bacterium B27
CCACGCCGCTCGCGCACCACCCTGGAGGGGTGAGCTCAGCGATCTCGACAGTGCGGCATCCGCCCGTCTATGCTCGCGCTGACATGGGTTCCCGCACGAGCACCGCCGCGCCCCGCCTGAGGTCGGCCGCCTCGCGCACCGGCTCCCTGCGGCTCGCCCTCGTCGCCGTCGCCGCCTTCGCTCTCCTGCTCGGCGTCACCCAGCTCGTGGTCGGGGCGGTCGCGCCGGCCGAGTTCTGGATTCCCGTCGCATTCACCGTCGTGTTCCTCATCTGGACGGCGGCCGGTGTCGCCGCGTGGTGGCGCCGGCCGGCCAACCTCACCGGAGCCCTGCTGCTCGTTGGAGCGCTCGCCGTGTTCGTCACCGGCGTCGGCAACCTCGGCCAGCCGGTGTTCCAGGCGCTCAGCGTGGTCTTCGCCACCAGCAGCATCGCGGTCACCGTCCATCTGCTGCACGCCTTCCCGTCGGGCAGGCTGCGCGGCCGGCTCTCCGTGGTCACCGTTCTGGCGGGCTACCTGGTGTGCCTGGTGCTCCAGATCCCGCTGTATCTCCTGCCTCCCGATCAGCCCGCGTTGCTGACGGCCGCGACGTGGCTGCAACGGATCGCCGGGCTCGCGGTCGTAGTGGTCACGGCCGCCCTTCTGGTGGCACGACTGCGCGCAGCCGAGCCGCGAACCCGCAGAACGCTCGTGCCCCTCTACCTCTACGGCATCCTCGCCATCCTCGCGGTGCCGGCGTCGGCCAATGTGCTGCCCTTGTTCGGCGCCGACTTCGTGGTGGTGGGCACCACCCAGCTGGTGCTCATCGGAGGCATCCCCCTGGCCTTCCTGGCCGGTCTCCTCTCCGGTCACTTCGGCAGCACGGCGGAGACGGATGCGCTGAGCGCCTGGCTGAGTCTCTCCGGGTCGTCGAGGTCGGCGGTGCAGCGGGCGCTCGCCGCGTCGCTCGGCGACGAGTCGCTCGAGGTGGCCTATCCCGGCGACGACGACCGCGCATCCGTCGACCTTCCCGCCGACTCCGTCACGGTGGCCACCGAAGGGTCCCGCCGCCGGCACGACGTGCGGGTGGACGGACTGCTCGTGGCCACCATCAGCTACGACAGTCTGATGATCGCCGACCCGGAGGAGGTGCAGCGGGCCGGCCGGGTGCTCGCCATCGCCCTCGACCGGGAGCGTCTGCTGGCGGCGCTGCTGCGCAGCAACGAGGCGCTCAGTCTCTCCCGGCTGCGCCTGGTGGAGACCGCCGACCGCGAGCGCGGCCGCATCGCCCGCGACCTGCACGACGGCCTGCAGGTGCAGCTCGTGCTGCTGGCGCTCGAAGCGCAGCAGATCGCCAACGCGCCCGGCACCCCGGCCGCGACCGCGGCGTCGGCCACCGAGTTGCGGGAGCGCATCGACCAGGCGGCAGCCGACCTGCGCCGCCTCGTGCACGACGTGCTGCCCTCCGCGCTGGTGGAGCGAGGCCTGACCGCCGCCGCCGAAGACCTCGTCGACCGGCTGGCCATACCGGCCACCCTCGACAGCGACGTCGACGACGACGAGCTGAGCCCGGCCACCGCGCAGACCGCCTACCTGATCGTGGCGGAGGCGCTCACCAACGCGGTCAAGCACTCCGGGGCGAGCACCGTCGCTGTGCAGCTCCGCCGGGCCGGCGACCGGCTCCGGGTGAGCGTGGCCGACGACGGGCGCGGTGGTGCGGCGATCGAGCGCGGAACCGGGCTCAAGGGTCTGGCCGATCGCATCGATGCCGTCGGCGGCACCTTCGAGCTCGAGTCCGCCGAGGGTGCGGGCACTCGATTGCGGGTGGAGTTGCCGTGCGGGTCGTGATCGGCGAAGACGAGGTGCTGCTGCGTGAGGGCATCGGGCACGTGCTCGAGAACGACGGCATCGAGGTGGTGGCAGCGGTCGGCACGGCGGTCGAGCTCGAGCACGAGGTGGCGCGACTCCGGCCGCAGCTCGTGATCACCGACATCCGGATGCCGCCGACCCACACCGACGAGGGCCTTCGCGCGGCCGTGCGCATCCGGCAGAACCATCCGGAGATCGCCGTCGTCGTGCTGTCGCAGCACGTGCAGCGCCGGTACGCGAGTGAGTTGCTGGCCGACCGCGAGGGCGGCGTGGGCTACCTGCTGAAGCAGCGCATCGCGGATGTGCGCACCTTCACCGCCGACCTCCGGCGGGTCGAAGCGGGCGGCACCGCCCTCGATCCTGAGGTGGTCGCCGTGCTCGTCTCGCGCGCGAGCAAGGTCAGTGGCGCGGTGGGTGCGTTGACCGCACGCCAGCTCGAGGTGCTGGGGCTGATGGCGGAGGGGCGCAGCAACGCGCACATCGCGGCGCGTCTCGGCACCTCGGAGAAGGCGGTGGTGCAGCACACCTCGAAGATCTACGACGCGTTCGGCCTGCCGGTCGACGCCGACGACCACCGGCGCGTGCTTGCCGTCATCCGCTACCTCTCGGAGGCGGGCACCGCTGAGCGCTGAACGCTGAGCGCTGAGCGCTGAGCCCGCATCGTGCCGGCTCAGCCCGCGCTCGAGGTCACTCGTAGAGGGCCTTGACGAGCGCCTGGGCAATGACGTCTGCCGGGCCCTTCCCGTTCGCCGCGGGCGCGAGGTTCGCCCAGACCACGAGGGTCACGTCGGTGGCCGGGTCGTAGCCCATGAAGGAGTTGTAGCCGGGCAGTTCTCCGGTGTGACCGTAGAAGCTGCCCATCTTCGCGATGCCCCACCCGTAGGCGCCCGGGGCGTCGGCGGCGACGGGCTGGGCGCTGTTCAGGCGCGACCGCTGCAGCTCGGGGTTCAGGAGCGGCGTCCCTTTGCCGCCGAGCGCCTCGACCCAGGTGGCGAGGTCGTCGAGGGTCGAGATGCCGGCGCCGGCCGACCAGGCCCACGACGGGTTGTCGAGGGTGCTGTCGGTGGGCTGGAAGGTGCCGGCCTGCGCCTGGGCGAGCAGGTCCGGTGGCAGCTTCGTGGAGGAGATGGTGCCGACGTTGGTCCACCAGTGGTAGCCGTCCGCGCGCGGAAGGGGCAGGTCGGTGTCGTCGATGGCAGGGAAGGAGGTCTCGGTCAGGCCGAGCGGGCCGAACAGCCGGTCGTGGAAGATCTGGGCCAGCGGCTTGCCCTCGATCTGCTCGGCGATCAGGCCGAGCAGCACGGTGTTGGTGTTCGAGTACTGGTAGGCCGCGCCGGGAGCGAAGGTCGGCGGGAGGGCGAAGGCCATCGCCAGGAGTTCTTCGGGCTTCCACACGCGCTGCGGCTCGGCGTCCAGACCGGCGTTGAGTTCGTACGTGTCGGTGTAGTTGGCGAGCCCGCTGCGCATCTCAAGCAGCTGCTCGATCGTGATGTTCTGGCCGTTCGGAACATCCGGACGGAAGGTCGAGACGGCGTCGCCGAGGGCGATCCTGCCCTCCTGCACGAGCTGCAGGATGACGGTGCCCGTCCAGGTCTTCGTGTTGGACCCGATGCGGATGTGATCCTCTGCCGACACGGGCGTGCTCCCGCCCCGTGTCGTGGTGCCGCAGGTGGCGGTGAATCCACCTTCGGGTGTGCGCAGCAGCATCGCGGCGCCCGGCTGACCGAGCTCCTCCGCGGTGCTCTCGAAGATCGCCGTCAGCGCGTCCTGATCCAGCGGGGTCACGAGCCGGGATGGCGTCGCAGCGGCGCCCGCGTCGCCGTCGCCGGCGGGTGCGGTGGGCGACGACGGCGACTCGGATGCGGGGGCCGAGCCCGGCGAGCCCGTGCACGCCGAGAGCGCGACAGCGCCCAGCAGGAGGACCGCGATCGTGGTGCTCCGGGTCGCGCGCATCCGCTGGGGGCTCCGCGGTCGAGTGCGCACTAGTACGCCTGCTGAATGGCCGCTGCCACCGCTCCGACGTCGTTGTTCGCTTCGAACACGCCGTCGAGGTCGTCGTAGAAGCCGGTGTTCACCATCACCGTGAAGGCGAGGTGCCGGCCGCTCTCGGTGTCCATCACGCCACCCAGGGTCTTGGTGACCAGCCGGTACCGCCCGTTGAACGAGTCGCCCCCGAGCAGCGTGCCGGTCTTCGCGAACACCTTGCCCGCCGACTCGCTGTCGGCCTGCACGTCGGCGAGCGAGCCGTCGACGCCGAGGATCGGCAGCGTCTCCTTCCACCGCTCGGCGTCGGGTCGCTTGGCGAAGATTGTCTGGATGTCGACCGCGTTCTGCGGGGTGATGAAGTTGCCCGACAGACCCGAGCCGTCGACGAGGGAGGCGCCGAGGGTGTCGAGGCCCGCATCCGCCCAGATCTGCTGCGCGATGCCCATACCGCTCTCGCAGGTGGGGTCGCCCGCCTCGGCGGCGAGGCGGCAGATGAAGGTCTGCGCGCCCCGGTTGTAGCTGATCTTCATGGTGTACTTCACCTCTTCGGCGAGCGGGAGGGATTCGAGCGCGGCGACGGTCGGCAGTGCGGTGACGGCGGCCTGATCGGGCAGCGTCGCGGCGGAATTCGGGGCGGTCGGGTTCGCCGAGACCGTGACGCCGGCGCGCTGCAACGCCTCGATGAATGCGGTGCGCGCGAACGACTCGGTGTCGTCGAGCACATACACCTTCAGCACCGGGTCGCTGTCGGCGGCGATGGTGCCCGTCACGACGAGTTCGTTCGGGTTGTCGGGCGACGGCGTCGGCGGTGTGACCTTCGTCGGTCCGCCGGCTGCCACCGTCTGCACCTCGTTGACGAGCGTCCAGGGCGCGACGGCGGGTGTGAGGGCCGCGGTGGCCGGCTGCCCCTCGGCTCCCGGCGTCACCAGCACGTCGAGCAGGTTCTGGTTGATGATGGTCGGCGTGATCGGTTCGCCGGCGAGCTCGCCGCTGAACAACCGGTCGTCGATCACCACGTCGCCGTTCACGGCCGAGATGCCGGAGGCCTTGACCTGGGCCGCGAGCTCGTCGAGCCCCGCGAGCGGATTCTCGGGCGTGAGCGTGGCGCCGGGCAGCGGGTTGGCGTCGTTGTGGTCGAGGTTCGCGAAGTCGACCGTGCCGTCGGCCTTGGTGCGCCCGCCCATGGTGAGGTCGCCCTGGCCCACCAGCACGAGGTCGCCGGTGAGGGTGCCGCCGTTCACGGTGCCGTTCTGCTTCACCGGTGTGCTGACGGTGTGGTCGGGCCCCCACTTCACCCACGCGGCGCCCGCGCTGTAGGTCTTCACGAACGAGCCGGGTTCGGCCATCTTGTCGCCGTCGAGATCGATCAGCGTCTCACCGGTGTCGATGTCCTCCACCGAGATGAGCCAGCGGCCCTGCGCGTACTGCGGCTGGTTCATGACGTCGAGTGCCGCATCCGGCAGCCCAGGGACCTGCCCGGGGCGGTAGGCCGAACCGGCGCTGCTCGGGGTGGGGCTGCTGCTCGGCGTGCCGGTGCAGCCGGCCGTGACCGCAGCGGCGGCGATGACGGCGACGACCACGGCGGCGCGCCCGGCGCCGGCGCGGGTGAGGCCGCGCCGGGTCACTTGCTCGCTCCGTTCGCGAGGACCTCGGCGAGCGCTCGGAAGGCCTGGTCGGCCGGATGCGCGCGCCCGGCCACGTTCGACTCGTTCATGTACACGACGATGCTGGCTCCCGTGGCGTTGTCATGGAAGGTGGCGGCGGTGAAGCCGACGCCCTCGCCGTTGTGCCCCCACCAGCCGTTCGTCTCGCCGATGCCGAGGGCGTACTGGTCGTAGGGCGGCGAGGCGATCTGGTGGCCCTGCTCACGCTCATCCTGGGTCGCGGGCTTCAGGAGAGCGCCCGAGCCGAGTGTCTCGGCCCAGACCCGCCCGTCGTCGAGGGTGGAGAAGAGCGAACCGGCGGCACCGAGGATGGAGGAGTTCTCGGTCTGCGGCTCCTGCGTTCCGTCGTCGGCCGGCTGGTAACCCGTGGGGTGCGGCTCGGCCCAGGTCGAGACGTCGAGGATGTACTCGGTTCCGGTCTGGCCGAGCGGGTCGAGGATGCGTTCCTGCAGCACGTCGGCGTAGTCCTGGCCGGTGACCTTCTCGATCACGGCGCCGAGCAGGTTCGTGTTGGCGTTCGTGTAGACGTACTCGGTGCCCGGCTCGAACTGGGCAGGCTGGCCCAGCACGAAGCTGTTCAGCTCATCGAGGGTGTAGATCTTCGACGGGTCTTTGGAGAAGTCGGCGATGAACGCCTCGCCCACGTAGTCGGCGTTGCCGCTGGACATGTTGGCGAGCTCGCGGAGGGTGATGGTGTCGCCGTTCGTCACGCCGTCGACGTACTGGTCGAGGGTGTCGTCCAGGCTGAGCTTGCCCTCGTCGGCGAGCTGGAGCAGCAGGGTGACGGTGTACGACTTGGTGACGCTGCGGATGGGCCACTGCATGTCGGTGGTCACGGGCACGTTGCCGGCGATGTCGGCCAGGCCCACCGCCGTCGTCCACGACCCCTCGCCCGGAACCCAGACACCGGCTGCGGCGCCGGGCACGTCGTAGTCGGCCATGACCTTCTCGACGGCGGCTTGCAGTTTCGACTGCAGCTCGGTGGGCAGTTCGCCCTCGGGTGCAGCAGAGCGGGTGGCGACGGGGGCCGAGGCGTCAGTGCTCGCGCCGGCTTCGGTGCTGCCGCTGCTCCCGCTTCCGGCCGTGCAGGCGCTCAGCAGGATCGCCGTCGCGACGGCCGCGATCCCCGCTGCTGCCCGCCTGTTCCGTCGCACGCCGATGCTGTGTGCCATGGGTCCCGCCTCCCGCTGCCGGCCGCCTTGCTGGATGACGGCCGCGCTGTGGTCACCATGCTGTCATGCACGGATGCGGCGGTGGAATAGACCTGGGTCCCCTGCGGGTCAGTCGTCCTCGGCGGGCTCGGCGCCCGCATCGATGCCGGTGCCGGTGCGACGGCTCCGCGGGGCGCGCACCACGGCCAGCACCTCGCTGAACGACGGGAGCAGCTGCTCCCGCGAAGCGCGCTCGGCCTCCACACCCAGGCGCAGGATGTCGTTCAGCGGCACCGCATCGGCCTCGATGCGCTCGCGCAGCGCGGCGACGGCGTCATAGGGCGAGGTCACGGGCACGGGCGGCTGCTGCGCCGGCGCGGAGCGCCTCGGCGAGCGGCTTCGCGAGGCACGGTCGGCACGCGCATCCGCTTCTTCGGCCGGCGGGGGCGACGCCACCGCTGGGGCCGGCGGGGCGGCCAGCCGATCGGCGGTCGCGATCGCCAGCCCCGTCTGCAATGCCGCGATGTCCGGGATCACGCCGAGCAGCCCGGGAATCTCCGGTGCCGCCACCACGACCTGCGCCGGTGTCGGCACCGGCAGCACCCGCACCGTGTTCGAGAGCGCGACCGTGTCGCCGTGCGCGTTCGCCGCCCGCACCCGGATGCGCCCGCTCTGCCGCGCGGTGAACCGCTCCGACACCGTGCGGCCGCGCACCTCGCGTGTGATGTCGGCGCGCCCCGGCAACTCGATGGTGAGCTGCTGCGCGCCCGCCAGCTCGACGTCGAGCCACACCTCGTCGCCCTCGGCCACGAGCGCGGGGCTCACGACCACGCTCCGGATCACCGGCGCCTCGAGGTTCTGCACGATTACTCCGCGCAGGTACGTGTACCAGTCGGCCGCGCTCGGCCGCTCGCCTGGAGCCTCGCCGAGCGCGCGCTGCAGCATCCGTTCGCCCGTGTCGTCGAGCACGCCGCGAAGGCGGGCGGCGTCGCGGCTGCGCTCGAGTCCGTCGCCCGCGGGTGCGAGCACGCGCAGGATGAGGAGCCCCAGCTTGTGCCGATCGGTCTCCGCGCTCTGCACCGACGGTGCCGCCTTGAGCACGGCGTCCGGATGCCCGCCGCTCTCTACCTCCGGCGCCGCCGTCTCGGGCGCCACCCAGCCCACGCTGTTGCGCTGGGCGATCGTCCCGCGACCGGCGGAGTCGGCGAACACGGCCCCCTCGCAGCCGACCACGAAGGCGGAGGGCACCTCGCCCGCGCCGAACAGTACCGCCCGGTCGGAGAGGTCGCCGTAGACGATCCCGTGCCGGTGCAGCAGGTCGAGCAGCAGACACATCCGCGCGAGCACGGTGCACCGGGCAACCAGGTCACGTTCGGCGACGGCCTCCGCTCCCACCCGTCGCGCGCGCTTGGGCGCGACCACGAGCCACTTGGCGCTCTGCGGCGCCTTGCTCGTCTCGCGCTCCCCCGCGGGAACGTAGTAGAACGGATGCGCGGCCAGCGGCACCAGGCATCCCACCGTCGCCCCGTCATCGTCGGTCACCGCGGCGAGCGGCCACGCGGCGACCCCGTCGAGCGCCGCGCGCTCACGCGGGTCGAGCCCGTCACGCCACGCGATGAGCCGCGCGAGCCGCAGCGCGTCGTCGGCGCCGGCTGCATCGCGCATCCGCACGTACGCCACTCCGCCGTCGTATCCCGGCACGGTGAAGGTGTCGAGCCGCTCGACGTCGCTCGTCGCACCGCCGCCGATGCGCGTGCGCGCGCCGAGATCGGCCTCCCGCACGAGGAGTCCGCCGCGCGGGCTCAGCTCTGGGAGATCACGACCGTCCGACACGAGGAGCGAAGCTACCCCATCGTCATCGGTGTTGCCTGGCACCGCTCTGAGAGCGAGCCACGATCACCGCGCCAGCGCACACCCGCCGCGCCCGCGGCGTCAGGACCGATTCGCTCGCAGCCCCGCCGAGCCCGCGCCCGCCTCACGCACCCTTCAGCGCGCATCCACCCCGCGTCTCACCGCGTGAACACGTAGTGCACGACCCCGGTCGGCGACGCCACCGCCTCCACTGCGAACCGCTCCTCCACACCCTCGAGCCCCTCCCAGAGACTCACTCCGCGCCCGAGCACGATCGGTGACACCACGATGTGCATGTGGTCGACGAGATCCGCCTCGAGGAACTCACGCACGATCGTCGGCCCGCCGCCGAGCCGCACGTCGAGGCCGCCGGCGAGCTCGGTCGCTTCGGCGAGCGCCTCCTGCGGCGACACATTCCGGAACAGGAATGTGGTCTCGCCGAGAACGATGTCGGGCCGCGGGTAGTGGGTCAGCACGATCACGGGCGAATGGAACGGCGGTTCGTCGCCCCACCAGCCCTGCCAGGTCTCGTCCTCCCACGGCCCCGTCTGCGGCCCGAATTTGCCGCGGCCCATGATCTCGGCGCCGATCCCCACCTTGGTCGCCGCGGCGAAGGCGTCGTCGACGCCCGTCGTGCCCGGCCCGTACGCTTCGTCACCGTGCCCGCTCATGCTCCCGAACGAGCGGGTCGGAAAGAACCACCCCATCAGCCGTTGCCCCGCGTGCCCGAACGGCGCCTCGAAGGTGCGCCCCTCCCCGGTCGCGAACCCGTCGATCGAGACGGCAAGATTGTGAACACGCAGTTTCGTCATGCCCCGAGCCTACCCGCATGTGTACGCCGTCCACATCCTGCCCTCGCTCAGTCTTTCAGAATCGACGGAAGCATCCCGATTGCGTCCAATCGGCGCACCATGTGCACTGTGAGGTCGTTCGGGCCGAATGACGGCCGGTAGAACCTCGCCCCCGCTCGAGTCGGCACGAGCAGCCCACGATCGATCAGCCGTCGAAGGCTCACGCTTCGGATGCTCGCCGAGCCGGGAAACAGGTCGGCGACGTCCCCCGCTTTGACCTCGCCGAGCCGAACCGCTCGCTTCAGGACGGATGCTTCGGCCTCGGTCACGTCACCCACTGCACGCATGCGGTCGATCGCCGGACCGATCAGTTCGTTGGAGACGAAGTCGACGTGCTGGAGCCGTTCGAGCCGCTGCAGGTCGATCCGCATTCCGCTCACGAAGAACGTGCACCATTCGCGCACGCCGGCGTCGCTCAGATCGTCGGCACCCGCGAGGGCGTTGTAGTACCCGAGGCGGTCCGATCCGAAGACGGCAGTGGGATTGACCGCGCGAAGACCGACCGGGTTGACGAATCCGTGTCGACGAAGCATGTAGTAGGTGATGAGACGCGACACCCGACCGTTACCGTTCTGGAAAGGGTGCAACCACAGGAAGCGGTGGTGGGCGATCGCGGCGTGCACGAGCTGCTGGTGCGCGGGAACATCTCGGTTCGCGAATTCCAGGAAGTCATCCATCTCGGGCATGAGCAGCACGTGGCTTGGCGGAGTGTGGTCGGCATGGGTGATGCCGACGTTCACGCGACGGTATTCACCAGGAGTCGGGTCCCCTTCGCGTTCGAGGCCGAGCACGGTCGACTCGTGCAGACTCCGGATGAGCACGTGAGTGAGCGGGACGGTCTCGTCCAGCCCGTCGAGGAACTCCATCGCTTCCTGGATGTTGCTGATCTCCCGCAAGCGATCCGGGGAATCGGTCACTCCGGGTCGCAACTCCTGAAGTCCGCGCACGGCGTCAGTGATCGTCGTGCGGTTCCCTTCGATCCGAGCAGACGCAATGCTCGTCAGAAGCTGGAACAGTGCATGGAGCTCGGCGAAGATCGACACCGGAGTCGTACCCCGTCCGATCTGACCACGAAGTCGCTCGAGCTCGAATGAAACGCGGACGAGCTCGGAGTCGAACTGGATCTCCGGTAGATCGATTCTTGTCACGGCGCGCGCCCTTAATTGCTTGGGGAGTTCGCACTATTTTAGGCAGATTCGCTAACTGCCCTGCAATGACGGGCGACCCGCCGTAGGAGGTCGAAGGACTATTTGCGCCGGGCGCGCTATCTAATTGCACTTCGGGTGCGACTCAGTTGCCCCGACGGCGACTCCTCGATCCGCTACAGCACCTTCGACAAGAACCCGCGGGTGCGCTCGTTCTCCGCCGCCTCGACGCTGAGCCGCGCCGACGGCCCGGTTTCCACCACGCGTCCCGCCTCCATGAACACGAAGCGGTCGCTCACCTCGCGCGCGAAGCCGATCTCGTGGGTCACGATCACCATGGTGATGCCGGTGGTGGCCAGCTGCTTGATCGCATCCAGCACATCGCTCACGAGTTCGGGGTCGAGGGCGCTCGTCGGCTCGTCGAAGAGCATGAGCTTCGGATGCATCGCGAGCGCCCGCGCGATCGCCACCCGCTGCTGCTGCCCGCCCGAGAGCTGGGCCGGGTAGGCGTCGGCCTTGTGATCGAGCCCCACCTGCTGGAGCAGTTCGTGCGCTTCGGCGATCGCCTCCGCCTTCTTGCGCTTCAGCACGCCGACCGGCGCCTCGATCACGTTCTCGAGCACGGTCAGGTGGGCGAACAGGTTGAAGCTCTGGAAGACCATCCCGATCTCCTGGCGCTGCCGCGCCTCCTCCCGGCCCGACAGCTCGCGCATCGCGCCGCGGTGCAGCCGCCAGCCGAGCTCTTCGCCATCGAGCACGATGCGCCCGTTGTCGATGCGCTCGAGCATGTTGATGCAGCGCAGCACCGTGCTCTTGCCGGCGCCCGAGGGGCCGAGGAGACACACGGTCTCGCCCTTCTCGATGGCGATCGACACGTCGTCGACCACGACGGTGTCGCCGTACTTCTTCGTGATACCGGTGAGTTCGAGGAACGCGCTCATGCCGCGGTCTCCTTCTTCGCGTCGAGGGGGCCGCCGGCGGTGAGGCCGTCGAGGTCGTCGGTGGCGGCGATGCGGGCGGCCCGCACCGGGGAGTTGCGGAGCTTGCGCTCCACGAAGTACTGCCCGATCGAGAGGATGGACACCACGACCATGTACCAGAGCGTCGCCACGATGAGGAGCGGAATGATGCGGAAGTTCGACGAGTAGATCTGCTGCACCGAGTACATCAGGTCGGGCACCGCGATGAACGCCACGAGCGAGGTGGACTTCAGCAGGTTGATGGTGTCGTTCGCGATCGGCGGCAGAGCGACCCGGAACGCCTGCGGGAAGACCACGCGCATCATCGTGCGCGTTCCGGTCATGCCGAGGGCGGCCGCCGCCTCACGCTGCCCCACGGGCACGGACTGGATGGAGGCGCGCAGCACCTCCGAGGTGTACGCCGCCTGTTGCAGCGAGAAGGTGACGATGGCGGCGACGAGCGGATTGATGAGGTCCTGTGTGCTCATCGACACGAACGTCGGCCCGCCGAACGGGATGCCGATCTCGATCGTCGGCCAGAGCAGCGACAGGTTGAAGGTGAGCACGAGCAGCACCAGCAGCGGCACAGAGCGGAAGAACCACACGTACACCCAGGCGAGTGCGCGCAGCACCGGATTGGCCGAGAGCCGCATCGTGGCGAGCAGCGCTCCGAGCACCACCGCGACCACGATCGACACGGCGGTGATGAGCAACGTGCGGCCGAGCCCGGCCAGCACGTTGAAGTCGAAGAAGTACTGGAAGATCGTGGGCCAGTCCAGGGCCTGGTTGAAGGCCAGGCCCTGGACGAACCACAGCAGAGCGATCACGAGCACGACCGCGACGACGGCGCGGCCCACGTGGCGCTGGGGAACGTGGCGGGCGAGGGCGGGGTCGGTTTCGTGAACGCTCATGGTGTCAGCCTTCGACGTTCGGGTCGGGGTTGACCTCGGCCTTGGTGATGGCGTCGTCCTCCACACCGTAGGTCTTCAGGATCTTCAGGTACTCACCGTTGTCGATGAGCTCGTTGATGCCGTCGGCGAGCGCCTGCGCCATCCCGTTGCCCTTCTTGGTGGCGATGCCGATCAGCACGTACTGGTACTTCGGCCCGCCCACGGTGAACTGGTCGCCCGACTGCTCGGCGATGTAGCCGAGGTTCGTCAGGGTCGCGGTGGTCGCATCCGCCTGCTTGCTCGACACGGCGAGCGTCGCGGCGCCCTGGTCGGGGAAGCTCTGCAGCGTGATCGCGGACTTGCCCGCGGCCACACAGTCGTCGGACTGCTTCTGCAGCACCGGGATGGCGCTGTCGGCGGCGACGACCGAGATGGTGAGGCCGCAGAGGTCCTCCATCGAGTCGCCGAGCTTCGTGCCCTTCAGCGACATGAACTGGTAGTGGTCTTCGAGGAACGAGACCTGGTCGAACGACTTCTCGCGGTCGGCGGTGACGTCGGCGCCGAAGGCCCCGAAGTAGCTTCCGCTGTTCACGCCGAGCAGCGCGTTCTCGAAGGAGTCCTGCTTGAGGGTGACCTCGGTGCCGAACGGCACGCCGAGGGCGGTGGCGAGGTCGGTGCTGATGCCCTTGATGTCGCTGCCGTCGAGGAAGGCGTAGGGCGGGTAGCCGGTGACGGCGGGAGCCACGAGCGGCTTGCCCGCGAACGAGCTCGGCAGTTCGACGGTGGCCGCGGAGGCGGACGGGGTGTCGGATGCGCCGGCGTCGGTCGAGCCGGAACCGGAGTTCGAGCATCCGGCCAGGGCGAGCGCGGCGACGGCGACGAAACCGAGCCCGCCGAGCATGCGGGCGCGGGCGCTTCGCGCGGTGAGGTGTGTCATTCGATTCTCCCGATGGTGAGTCGCTTCAGTCCGACGGTTCGGATCTCAGCACAGGCGGTTGCGAACTCGTCCAGTCCGCTGGTGATGGATGCCCAGTTGGTGCACGGGGTCCAGCCGAGGGGGCCGAAGATGCGGCCGCCTTTGCCGTAGAAGATCCCGAGTTCCCAGAGCTCGAAGTCGAGACCGGCCATGAGCTCCTTGGCCTGGTGGAACCAGATCAGGTCGCCCGGTGCCGGGATGACCTGCTGGTTCTCGGCCGGGAGGACGGTCGGGTCGAACGTCTGCGCGCTCTGCGGGATACCGAACATGATCTCAGGTCCGGCGTACATCGCGTGCATCACGTCTTCGGTGATGGGGGTCTCCAGGGCCCCCCAGATGGCCTCGGCCGTGACCGGCGCGGCATCCAGGTGCAGGGTGGCCTCGGCGCGAGGCCCTCCTTCGAACTCGAGGTAGATGCGCTTGGTGGGTGCGCTCATCCGTGATCCTTTCGTGTGGGGTGGGGTGGTGCAGGGGTGGAACGTTCGGCCGCCCAGGCGGCGGCTGCCGCGATGAACGGGGAGAGGATGCGGGTTGCGTGCGCGCGCCCGTCGGGGCCGGGGAGCTTCTCGGGGTGCCACTGCACGGCGCGGAGGAACCAGCCGGCGTCGGCATCTGCGGCTTCGACCGCTTCGACCGCCTCGACCGTCCCGTCTTCGGCGACCGCCGCGACGGCGAGCCCCTCGCCCAGCACGTCGACGGCCTGGTGGTGGATCGAGTTCACCACCCCGTCGTCGGGCAATGCGTCGGCCACCCAGCCGGCCCGGGCGGTGACGGTGTGGCGGCTGGCGAGCTGGTCGGTGTCGGCGTCGAGGAGCGGATGCGCGTCACTCACCGCGAGGTCGTCGACGAGCGTGCCCCCGAGCAGCACGTTCGCGATCTGGAGGCCGCGGCAGATGCCGAACACGGGCATCCCGACCCGGCGCGCTTCGGCCAGCACGGCGAACTCGGTGACGTCGCGGGCCCGGTCGACGGATGCGCCGCCCTCCCCCGCGAGATCCTGCCCACCCGAGAGCAACACGCCGTCGACCCGGGCCAGGAGGCTTTCGACGGCGTCGCCCGCCACCTCGGGGAGGATGACGGGCACGCCGCCGGCTGCGGCGACCGCATCCGCGTACTCCCCCGCGAGCGTGTAGAGGTCGGAGTCGCCGAGGTACGTCGGGAGCGTGCGGCGCCACCCGGTGATGGCGATCACGGGGGCGGTTGCGGGCGTGCTCATCGCGCCAGCTCGATCCACGTGCTCTTCAGGTCGGTGTACTTGTCGATGGCGTGGGCGCTCTTGTCGCGCCCGAAGCCGCTCGCGCCGACGCCACCGAAGGGGATGGACATGTCGCCCTCCTCGTAGCAGTTCACCCACACGGTGCCCGCCTTGAGGCGGCGGGAGACGCGGTNGGCGGCGGAGAGGTCGTTGGTCCAGAGTCCAGCCCCGAGCCCGAACGGCGTGCCGTTCGCGATGGTCACGGCCTCGTCGACGGTGTCGGCGGCCAGTACCGAGAGGACAGGCCCGAACACCTCCACCTGGGCGATCTCCATGTCGGGCCGCACATCCGTCAGCACCACCGGGGCGACGTAGCTGCCGGCGCCGGTGCCGATGTCGAAGCGCTCGAGTGACCCGGCGGCGAGCGTCGCCCCGTCGGCCACAGCACGCTCGACGAACCCGAGGATGCGCTCGAGCGACGCCTCACTCACCACGGCCCCGCTCGCGGCTGTGCCGCTCAGCGGGTCGCCCGGCAGCATCGCGTCCGCCTGCTCGATCGCGGCCGCCACGGCGGCGTCGTGGGCATCCTTCAGCACCACCATGCGCGACGATGCGCTGCACATCTGCCCTTGGTTGTAGAAGGCACCCCAGGCGGTGGAGGCCCCGGCCGCGTGCACGTCGGCGTCGGCGAGGATCACCGAGGCCGACTTGCCGCCGAGCTCGGGCCAAACACGCTTGCCGTTCGATTCGGCCGAGTAGCTGAGGAAGCGGCGGCCGACGGCGACCGATCCGGTGAAGGTGAGCACGTCGACATCCGGATGCCGGCCCAGCGCCTCGCCCACGATGGCACCGCGACCCGGAACGACGTTGAGCACCCCGGCCGGAATACCTGCCTCGAGCGCGAGCTCGCCGAGCCGGAGAGCGGTGACGCTCGTCTGCTCGGCCGGCTTCAGCACGACGCTGTTGCCGGCGACCAGGGCGGGACCGAGCTTCCAGGCGGTCATGGTGAGGGGAAAGTTCCAGGGCACGACGGCGGCGACGACGCCCGCGGCCTGGCGGGTGACGAGGGCGAGTGAGTCGGGGGTGGCGACAGGGGCTTCGTCGGTGAGCTTGTCGGCGAGCTGGCCGTACCAGCGCAGGCACTGGGCGACGGCGCGGAGTTCGACGGCCAGCGCATCCTGAGCCGGCTTGCCCATTTCGAGCGCGATGCGCAGGGCGAGTTCGCGGGCGTTGGCCTCGACGAGGTCGCCGAAGCGCACCAGAACGCGGCCGCGGTCGATTGCGGCGAGGCCCGACCAGCGGCCGTCGTCGAAGGCTTTCCGGGCGGATGCCACGGCGGCATCGACGTCGGCGGAGGAGCCGTCGGCGACGGTGAGGAGCGAGCGGCCGTCGCGGGGGCTGAGGAGCTCGAACCCGGTGTCGGATGCGGAGGGCCGGATGACGCCGTCGATCAGCACCCCGGCCGACCAGCCGAGCAGGGCGGCGTCATCGATCCAGGTGGAGGTCGCCGCGGTCGTTTCAACTGACATGCGGCGAGCCTAGAACTTAATCGGCCATTAACTCAACCTGAAATCGCACTTAAGGCCATCGCCGCAACATGATGTTTACAAATCGGCCATTTCATCACTGTCCGTGAACACCATCGGACCGCGCCGCACGGGCAGCAGCACGACCGCCGTCTGCGTGTCGGCCACGCCGAGGGCGGCGACGTCGCCGGTGAGGAAGTCGTAGAGCGCGTGCTCGTCGGCGACGATGCAGTCGACGAGCAGCTGCGAGGTGCCGGTGCAGGCGGCGCAGAAGCGAACGGAGGGGTGGCGCCCGAGGGCCGATCCGATCTCCTCGATGCGGTCGGGTGCGACGGTGAGCCAACTGAGGGCTTCGACGCGCAGGCCGTGCACCGCTGGGGCGATCTCGGTGCGCACGTGCAGGGCGCCGGCTTCGAACAGGGCGTCGAGACGGCGTTTGACGGTGGGCGGGGTGACGCCGATGCGTTCGGCGATCTCGATGGCGGTGAGGCGTCCGTCGGAGGCGAGGGCTTCGACGAGCCGTTCCTCGTCGGCGGAGAGGGTGAGTCGCTCGCGGGAGGTGGCGGCGCCGGTCGCGAGCTCGGGCAGCCCGGCGCGGAGCTGAGCGATGGCGTCGCCGGGCAGTTCGCCGACCGTCCAGTCGTACCCGTAGCGGAAGAACTTGAGCACGGTGCCGACGCGCACCGAGAGCAGTCCGTCGATCTGCGGCAGTTCGTCGATCACGAGCCGGGCGCTCTCTTCGGGGGTGCGCGGCATGAGCTGGCAGGTGATGTCGGCGCCGCTCTCGAGCACGGAGACGCTGGAGGCGTCGGGCCGGGCGGCGAGGGCCCGGGCGACGTCCATGGCGCGGCCGGGGTGGGTGCCGATCTGGATGATGAGGGGCCGCGCATCCCCGACGATCGTGGTGTCGAGATAGGTCGACACGCGCACGGCGCCGCTGGAGAGCAGCCGCTGCCCGCGCCGGGTCACGGTGCGCACGGGTGCGTCGAGCACTTTGGCGATGAGCCCCCAGCTGGCGCGTCCGTTCGCCTGCAGGGCGATGGCGACGCGCAGGTCGAGTTCATCGAATTCGTCGGAGAGGCTCATGTCCCCACGCTAGCGAATGGGTCGCCGGGTGGGAGCGAGGCGGGGTGCCGCCGGATGTCGCGGGGCGCGGCCCTGGCGGATGTGCACGGCGGTCTCGCGCCCCACCCCGGCCCGCTCCACCCCACCCTGGCCCGACCTGATCCGCTCCACCCCCGCCCGGCCGGCCCCTCCTGGTCCGCCCCACTCCCACCCAGCCCGCCTCGGCCCGCTCCATCCCGACTCTGCCCGCCCGACCCGGCCGGGTCCGCTCGGGAGTAGCGTGGGCCGCATGACCAGCAGAGCAGCTCGAATCGCCCTCATCGGCGTCGGCGCCCTCGGGCTTCTCGTCG
>BADC01000672.1 GCA_000333435.1 Corynebacterium-like bacterium B27
TTCTGCACCTCGGGGTCGTCGAGATTGTCGGCGGTGGCCACCAGCGCGCCGGTGGTGATCACCTTCTCGACCTTCTCGCCGTTCAGGGCGTTGAAGGTCTGCTCGGCGGCCTGGACGCCCTCGTCGTAGGGCTTCAGCACGACCTGGGCGAACACGTCGCCGTTGCGGATCTGGTCGATGCCGGGCGGGTTGGCGTTGAAGCCGACCACCTTCACCTTGTCCTGCATGGCGGTGGACTTCAGTGCGGCGACGGCGCCCTCGGTGTTGAACGCCGCCGTGCTGAAGACGCCGACCAGGTCGGGGTTCGCGGCGATGGCGGCCGAGATGATCGACTCAGCCGTCTGCACGCTGTTGTTGGAGTACTGCTGGCCGAGGTAGTTCAGCCCCTTGTCGGAGGCGATCGCGTCGGCGAAGCCCTTCTCGCGGGCATCCGTCGTGGTGACACCGGCGGTGAGATTGACTGTGATGACCGACCCCGTTTCGTCGCCGAGCGCTTCAGCCAGGGTCTCGGCGGCGACCTTGCCTCCCTCTTCATTGTCGGAGGAGACCTCGGATTCGGCAATCGACGGGTCGTCGAGCGTGGTGTCGACGAGCACCACCTTGATGCCGGCGTCGACCGCCTCGCGCAGCGGCGCGTACAGCGCCTTGCTGTCGGTGGGCGCGATGATGATGGCGTCGGGGTTCGTGGCGATCACCGACTGCAGAATCGGGATCTGATCAGTGGGGCTGAAGCTGTTCGGCGCCTGCACGTCGACGGTGGCCCCGTTCTTCTCGGCGACCGACTGCACGCCGCAGGCCACCGAGCCGTAGTACGCGTCGTTGGCGACGCCGGGGATGAAGGCGATCTTGTAGGCGTCGCCGCCGCCGTCGGTGGACGAGGCGTCACCGCCCCCGCTCGAGCATCCCGCCATTCCGGCGACGAGCGCCGCAGCGGCAAGGGCGACAGTGGCCTTGCGTGGACCGTTCATGGGGTTTCTCCTCTGTGTTGGGTGGATGGTGCGGGTCGTTATGGTGCGGGTCGTTCGGGTGCGGGGGCGCGCGTCAGCGCGATGAGCGCGATCGGCGGCGCAGCTGATCGAGGTAGACGGCGGCGACGAGCACGACGCCGACGGCGAAGTCGCGCCAGAAGCTGTTGAGGCCCACGATCACGAGGCCGTTGGCCAGGGTGGCGGGGATGAGTGTGCCGACGACGGTGCCGATCATGGTGCCGACCCCGCCGAACAGGCTCGTGCCGCCGATCACGACGGCCGCGATCACGTTGAGGTTGTCGGTGGCGTGGCCGGCGAGGGTCGTGGTGCCGAACTTCGCGAAACTGAGGATGCCGGCGAGCCCCGCGAGCATGCCGGCCACCGCGTAGACCTTCAGCAGGTGCCGGTCGACGTTGATGCCGGAGCGGCGGGCGGCCTCGGCGTTGGAGCCCACCGCGTAGGTTCGGCGGCCGTACCGCGTGGCCCAGAGCACCAGCCCGCCGATCAGGGCGACGACCAGGGCGATGATGACGAGGATCGGGATGCCGAAGACGCGCCCGAACCCGATGGTGTCGACGAGCTCGCTCGGGACGTCTTTCAGGTCGTTGCCGTTCGTGATGATCTGGGCGAGCCCCTGGGCGGCGCCGTACGAACCCAGGGTCGCGATCAGCGGAGGCACGCGGAGTTTCGTGATGACCAGGCCGTTCACGCAGCCCCAGGCAGTGCCCGCCAGCAGCGCTGCGGCGATGCCGGCGATGCTGACCCCCCAGCCTTCGCCGCCGAGCCACTGCATCACCTCGCCGGCGATGACGCCGGAGAACACGAGCACGGAACCGACCGAGAGGTCGACGCCGCCCGTGATGAGCACGAACGTGGCGCCGACGGCCATGACGAGCAGGAGGGCCGCGTTGATGAGGATCTGGGTGAAGTTCTGCGCCGTGAAGAACGACGAGAAGTCGAGCACCGCGAACACGGCGACGATGAGGATGAGGATGAGCGTGATGTCGGTGGCCGAGCCGAGCAGCCGCGGCACCTTCAGGCGCCGGCGGGCCGGGGCGGCGACCGTGTCGGTGGCGTCCAGCGTGTCCGTGGTCATGCGGCCACCTCCTGCGTCCAGGCACCCGTCATGGCGCCGACGATCTGCTCCTCGGTGGTCTCGGTGGTGACCAGCTGGGCCACCCGGCGGCCGAGCCGGAGCACCTCGATGCGGTCGGCGACCTGCATCACGTCGGGGAGGCTGTGGCTGATCAGGATGACGGAGCGGCCGGATTCCCGTACCCGCTCGATCAACGCCAGCACCGCCTGGGTCTGGGGGACGCCGAGCGCCGCGGTGGGCTCGTCCATGATCACGAGCTTGTCGGCCCAGGTCACGGCCCGCGCCACCGCCACGCTCTGCTGCTGCCCACCGGAGAGGTTGTTGACGGGAGCGTTGACGTCCTTGATCTTCACGCTGAGGTCGGTCAGGACACGCGACGCCTCGGCCCGCATCGACGACTTGTCGAGCACACCGAGCGCGCCGAGCAGTCCGCCCTTCAGGCGCTCGCGGCCGAGAAAGAGGTTCGCGGGGGTGTCGAGGTCAGGGGCCAGCGCCAGATCCTGGTAGACCGTCTCGATGCCGAGGGCCTGTACCGCCTTGGGATGCCAACCGCCGATGGGGCGACCCTCGAAGAGGATCTCTCCGGAATCAGGTGCGTAGACACCGCAGATCGTCTTGATGAGGGTGCTCTTGCCGGCGCCGTTGTCGCCCATCAGGGCCACCACCTCGCCGGGGAAGATCTGAAAGCTCGCGCCGCGGAGCGCATCGACCGCGCCGAAGCGCTTGGTCACGTCCCTGGCCTCGAGAAGCGGTTTCGTCGTCATCGTCGGGTTACCAATCTACATTGATCAGAATGTTGATGAATGCATCGTAGACACACAAAGCGCCTAAAAACAAGCACTATCACCCGCAATACTCAGTAGACGGAATATTCAGATCTGTGTATCGTGATCTCCACGACCCAACGAAGGAGTTCCGTCATGACCACAATCCACGCCACCGACGCGCTCGAAGCGGCGCTCGGCGCCGCCTCCGTGTCGACGGCGGCGTCCGTGCTCGACGACGCGAGCCACGACACCTGGCCGGTGTCGACGGTCTGGCAGAAGCTCGGCCGGCATCCGCACCGGCCCGACGTGGTCGTGACGGTGCGGTCGGTCGACGAGGTGCGGGCCGTGCTGGACATCGCGCGTGCATCCGCCACCCCGCTCACCGCCCGCGGGCTCGGCTCGTCGGTGACCGGCCAGCCCCTGCCGATGCGCGGCGGAATCGTGCTCGACCTCTCGCAGCTCGTCGGCGAGCCGGTGCTCGAGGAGATCGACGCCACTGTCACCGCTCCCGCGGGAGTGATGGGCGGCGACCTCGAGCGGTGGCTGAACGAGCGCGGCTACACGCTCAACCACTTTCCGCAATCGCTCTACCGGTCCACGGTCGGGGGCTGGATCGCGACGCGGGCGACCGGTCAGTTCTCGTCGCGCTACGGAGGGATCGAGAACCTCGTCGTGTCGTACGAATGCGTGCTCGCCGACGGGTCGGTGGCACGGCTCGGCCAACGTCCGCGCGCTGCCATGGGCCCCGATCTGAAGCAGTTGCTGATCGGTTCGGAGGGCACGCTCGGCATCGTCACCGAGGTGACGCTCAAGGTGTTCCGGCTCCCGGAGGCGCGGGTGGTGGACGCCTTCGCGCTGCCCACGGTGCAGGCGGGCGTGGATGCGATGCGCGAGATCGCCCAGGCCGAGTTGAAGCCGTTCCTGGTGCGGTTCTACGACGCCGACGAGGCGCTGCACGCGGTGCCGACGACGCAGCGTTCGGCGAGCAGGGCCGGCAGCCGGTGCTCTTCCTCGGCTCGGAGGGGCTGGACGGAGTGGCCCAGGCCGAGTTCGGCGCCCTGCGGCGGATCGCCGAACGCCACGGGGCCCGCACGCTCGGCGCCGGCCCGGTCGACGCGTGGCTCGGCCGCCGGTTCGACTTCTCCACCGTCGAGAACCTGCTCGGCGAGCCCGGCGGCTACGCCGAGACCGTCGAGGTGGCGAACCTGTGGAGCCGGCTGCCCGCGATGTACGCCGAGCTCAAGACCGCGCTGGCCCCGCTGGCCGACGAGGTGCTCGGGCACTTCTCGCACATCTACGAGCAGGGCTCGTCGCTGTACCTCATCCTGCTCGGCCGGGCGGCGGACGACGAGGTCGCGCTGGCGCGACTCGAAGCCATCTGGGCCACCGCGATGGAGATCGTGGTCGCCCATGACGGCGAGATCTCACACCACCACGGCGGCGGGCTGGCCCGTCAGGCGTGGGTGGAGCGGTCGCTCGGCTCGGGCTTCCCCGTGCTCGAGCGGCTCAAGTCGGCATTCGACCCGGAGGGCATCCTCAACCCGGGCAAGCTCGGCCTCTGACGGGCGGATGCGCGAAAAGGTGAACGCGCAGCCATCGCGGCGCGGGCGAGTGGGCGAGAATGGTCGCATGCCGCCCACCGTTCCGTCGTCGCCGCGGCCGAAGACGGATGTGCGTGCCACCGTCGCGCGGGTGCTCCTGACCCGGGAAGTGGGCCAGCGCATCCCGACCGTGCAGGAGTTGCAGCACACCTCGCACGCCGGAACCGGCACCGTCATCAAAGCCATCCGGGCGCTCGAGGCCAACGGCTCGGTCACCCTGTCCTCGCACGGTCATCAGGGCACCCTCGTGGTCGCCCGAGACGTGGGGCAGCTCTGGAACGAGGCGCAGCTCGGCAACTTCTCGCTGATCATGCCGCCGCCCGGCCCGGTGGAGCAGCAGGGTATCCTGGAGACCGTACAGGGTTCGCTCGCCCGCCAGGGGGTGCCGGTGATCGCGGTCGCGCTGGCCGGCGCGCGGCGGCGCCTCGAGGAGCTCTACCACGAGCGGGCGGATGCGGTAGTCACCTCGGCAGGAGCGTTCGCCCACCATCGTGAAGACTTCCCGGGGCTGACCTCCATCGACCTCGGTGCGTCCACCTTCTACTCGGCCGGATCGCTCGTCGTGGTCGAGAGCCCGGCGGCGCCGGCTGGTGCGCGCCTCCGCGTGGGGATCGACCGCGGGTCATACGACCACCAGCTGCTCACCGAGACGGAGTTCGCCGGGCAGGACGTCGAGTTCTTCGAGTGGCGCTTCGCGTCGGCGCCGGCGGCGGTGCTGCGGGGCCGGGTCGACGCCGCGATCTGGCATGCCATGCCCACGGTCATCTCGCCGGCGCTCGCGGGGCTCTCGGTGCGCCCGGTGCGCGCCGAGACGCTCGAGCGCATCCCCGAGGTGTCGCGCGCAGTGCTCGTGACCCGGGGCCTCGATGCGGGCGTCAATGCCCTCGTGCGCACGGTGCTGCCGGCCGATGTGGCGAAGACGCAGGCGCGTCTGCTCAAGCTCGCCGCCGAATCCGACCTCGACGCGGCGGAGTTCCCGCCGCGCTGATCGCGTGCACGGGCTTCCGGGGTGCGCGGACGGTCAGGCGCGGCGGCGCATCCGCAGTTCGTCGGCGATGCGGATGACGACCGTGGCGACCACCACGGCCGCGGCGGTGGTGAGGGCGACGGATGCGACGGTCGGCGAGTCGAGGCTGCCGGTGAGACGCGAGACCGCGAGCCAGGTGAGGCCCCAGGCGAGCGACGCCATCGGCGCCAGCCGGCCGCCGCCGAACACGGCCAGGGCGACCCCCGCGAGACCGGCCACGATCACGACGGCTGAGCCCCACCCTTCCGCCGGCCAGCCGAAGCCGTCGAAGCCCGCGACCATGAACGCCGAGGTGAGGTTCGCGGCGGTGGCGACGCAGACCCAGCCGAGGTAGAGGCCGACCGTGCCGTCGACCACGAGCGACTCGACCCATGACTGACCGCGCCGCCGGGTGCGCACGACCAGAACGAAGGTCACGAGGAGTGCGGCGAGCAGCACGACGATGACGATCGCGCTGAGGGCCAGGAAACCCGCTTGAACGCTGAGGATCCACGCGGCATTCAGCAGCAGGGTGGCCGCGATCGGGTAGCCGAGGCGGCGCTGCCTGGCGCTGCCGGTCTGGCGGGGGAGGAATTGCCAGACGGCGTAGGCGACGAGTCCGGCGTAGATGACGCTCCAGATGGAGAATGCGGGGCCGGCCGGGGCGATGAGGGTGGCGTCGGCGCTCAGCGCGCCGCCCGCGGCATCCTGAATGGGAGTGCCACCCGCTGCGCCCGAGCCGATGAACGACCCGACGATCGCCAGCACGGCGCTCACCGCGACGACGGTCTGCCGCACGCGGTCGGAATTCACAGGATGGGTGACGGCGGTCTCGCTCACGGTGTTCTCCTCGCGGTGCTCAGGGAATCGAACTCGCTAACTAGCTTAGCTACTTGAGGCCCGAACCGCTCGGGTGGGTCGGCGGCGCCGGGCTGCCGGGCCGCGCTACCGTGATGGCATGTCGAGTGAACACCCCGTCGGTTCCGCCCCCACCGCCGTCGCACGGGGGCTGACCGCCGCCCGGCGCGCGGTGACCGGGCCGAACAAGCCCGCACTCATCGTCTCGCTCCTGGTGTCGCTGTTCGCGGCGTTGTTCGTGACCTCCTACAGCCTGGCCATGAGCAATCCGCAGCCACACGACGTGCCGATCGGCGTGGTCTCCGAGACGGTCACCGCCGCGCAGCTGCAGGAGGGGCTGGCGAACGTCGAGGGTGCGTCGTTCGTCGTGGCCGACTATCCGTCGCTCGACGCGGCGACCCTCGCGATCGACGAGCAGAAGATCTACGCCGCCCTCGTCACCGGATCGGGGAAGTCGGCCGACCTCTACATCTCCAGCGCGTCGGGCGCGTCGATCGCGAAACTCATCGACGCCGACGCGACCGAGCTCGGCGACAAGGTCGGGGCGAGCATCACCGTCACCGACCTCAATCCGCTGAGCCCGAGCGACCCGAGCGGGCTCGTGCTGTTCTACCTCGCGCTGGCAGCGACCATCATCGGGTTCGTCGGCGCCATCCAGACCCGGGTGAACGCGGCGGGCCTCACGCTCGGCGGCGAACTGCTCTGGGATGCGGGGCGCGCCATCCTCGTGGGTCTCGTCATCACCCTCACCACCGGCCCGATCTTCGGTTTCGAGAGCTTCCCGATCGTGCCGGTCTGGGGGGTGCTCTCGTGCTCGGTGTTCATCGCGGGGGCGGTGTACAGCTTCTGGCGCGTGGTGATCGGCGGGCGGTGGGCGCTCGTGCCGACGTGGGTGCTGTTCATCCTGATCAGCAATCCGTCGTCGGGCGGGGCGGTGGCGCCCGAGTTGCTGCCGCCGTTCTACGAATTCATGGGGCGCTGGATGCCCACCGGTGCGACCGTGCGCGCGTTGCGCGACCTCACCTACTTCCCCGACTACCCGCACGCCGAGCCGTACCTCGTGCTCGGGGCGTGGCTCGTGGGTGCCACCGGCGCGTTCATCGTCGCCCGATCGGCGAAGTTCGGCCCGGGCCGCCTGCCGGCCCCCGCCCCCGACCCCAAGCCCGAACCCGCGGCACAGCCCGCTTAGGGGGTGCGGGACTGCTTGATACCCGACTGGTAGGTGGCGTCGAGGTGCTGGAGGGTCTCGTCGTACCGGCCCGCGGCGAAGGCCGCATAGAGGATGTCGATGACGAGGATCTGGCCCCACTTGCTCGTCACCGACTCGCCGTACAGCTCGCCGCCGCTCGGCACGCTGGAGGTGAACAGGGCGATGTCGGCGGCCGCGGCGAGCGGTGCATCCTCGGCGGAGGTGATGGCGATCGTGTGGGCGCCGCGCGACCGCGCCAGGGTGACGGCCTGGATGACCGAGGTCGACTGGCCGGAGTCGCTGATGGCGATGAGGGCATCGCTCGGGCCGATGATCGAGGCGAGCATCACCTGGATGCTCTGGTCGCGGAAGAGCAGGCACTTGCGCCCGGCGCGGGTGAAGCGCATCACGGCCTCCTCAGCGGCGATGCTCGAGGAGCCCATGCAGACGAACACGATCGTCTCCGCGGCGTCGAGGTGGGCCACCGCTCGCGTCAGCGCGTCGATGTCCTGCCGCTGTGCCGTGCGGCGCATCGCCTGCACGCTGGAGCGCTCGATCTTGCCCACGATGGCCGCCAGGTCGTCGCCCCGCGCGATGCCCTCGTACACCAGCCGCTCGGGTCCGTCGGCCTCGGCGGCGCCGGCCGACCGCGAGACGAACATCGCCTCGGCGACCTCCCGCGAGAGGGCCTTGTAGCTGTCGACGCCGAGTTCGCGCACGAACCGTGAGACGGTCGACTCCGCAACCCCCGAGGAGGTCGCGAGCTCGCTGATCGTCATGGACTGCGCCGCGGCGGGCTCCTTGAGGATGGTCTCCGCGACCTGCCGCAGGGACGGCGGAAGGTAGGGCAGTTTCCCCGAGATCTTGTGCAACACGGTGTACTCGGGCGGCGGAACCTCCATCGACGACCTCCGTCTAACGCGGGTCATCGAGCACCCGCAACAGGTTGTCGACGGCGGCCTGAGCGGCGCGGTCGACGCTCTCCTCAGTGTATCCACCGAGATGCGGCGTCACGATGACCCGGTCGTGCCGGTAGAGCGGATGCGGTGCCGGCGGCTCGGTGGGGAAGACGTCGGTCGCGTAGGCGGCCAGCCGCCCGCCCTCGAGCGCCGCGAGCACCACGTCGAGGTCGACGAGCGAGGCACGTGCGGTGTTGACGAGCACAGCGCCTGGCCGGATACGCGGAGCACCGTCGCCCGCAGCGAACGCCGCCGCACCGATCAGCGGCGCCTCGGCCGAACCCGGCGCGTGCAGGGTGACGACGTCGGCGTCGAGGGCGCCCGCGAGGTCGGTGAACGCGAAGTCGCCGTCGGGCGCGAACCCGGCCGCCGGGCAGGCGTCGAAAGCGCGCACGCGCATCCCGAGCCCGAGCGCCATGCGGGTGACCCGCTGCCCGATCTGGCCGCAGCCGACGACGCCGAGCGTGCGCCCGGCGAGCTCGACGCCTTGCCGTCGTGCCCAGTCCCCGCTCTTCAGGCGGGCGTCGTGCCACGGGATGTGCCGCGCGCTCGCGAGTATCAGGGCCACGGCCAGCTCGGCGACGCCCTGCGCATTCGACGCCGGGGCGGTCGCCACCTCGACGCCGAGTCGTGCCGCGGCGTCGACGTCGACCGCGTCGACCCCCACGCCGTTCCGCGACACCACGCGCAGACCCCGGGACGCGGATGCTTGCAGCACCTCCTCGTCGATGCGCTCGGCCCCAGCCAGCCAGCCCACGCATCCGGGCACCGCGGCGAGCAGTTCCGCGGCCGAGGGCGCGCGGCCCGGTGCCGGGAACACGAGCTCGAATCCCGCCCCCACGAGGGCGTCGAGCGCCGCATGACGCGTCCCCAGCGCCGAGAGCGACCTCGGGGTGACGGCGATGCGCCGCCGGGCGGCCGTGGCGGGCATTCAGCCCTGCCAGCGCGGGTTGTCGACGAACTCGGGCGCGCCGTCGCGCTCGACGCAGAGCTTGCGGAAGCCCTTCGTCTCGATGGTGCCGTAGTCGTGCCCGGCGTGACCGGGGAAGGCGAAGAAGGTCACCAGCGGCTCGGTCGCCGAGACGTTGATCGAGCGGTGAGCGTAGCGCCGCGGCACGTACACGGCGGCGCCCGGCGTGAACCGGGCCACCTGCCAGTCGCCCTCCGGGTTCTCCATCAGCATGTAGCCGTCGCCGCTCAGGCAGTAGTAGATCTCGGCGGTGTCGAGCACGGCGTGGAAGTGCCCCTTCGTCATGAAGTACTCCTCGCCCACCTTGCCGGGGTAGGTGATGCTCGTGCCGTAGGCCACGTCACCCGTGGTCGACGGCACCCCCATGTCGAAGAACTCGTAGGTCAGCACGTCGTCGGCGGCCAGCTGCGCCTCGAACGCGGCCTCGTCGGCGTACATGCCGCGCATGGCGGAGAGCGGGCGGCGCAACGGCTCCTTCGTGGTGGAGAGGCCGGTGTGCACGTCGAAGTCGGTGAGCACGGCGGCGACGGTGGTGCTGCTGTCAGCAGAGGTGGTGGATGCGGTGGAGCTGGTCATGCGGGGATTCCTTTCTTGCCGGCCGTCCGCGCGAGCTCGGAGAGCCGCTCGAAGTCCGGTCCGTGGGTGGGGATGTCGAGGTGGAAGACGTCGGCGATCACGCGCGTCCACCCGTGCAGGAAGTAGAACCAGCCGTCGACGACGCGGATGTCTCGGGCGGGCTCCTGGGTGCGGGCCTGGTCGAGGAAGACGAGGTCGCCGCGGTAGTTGAAGTCCCAGGCGACGGAGCGCGCAGGGAAGACCACCGCATCCGTCAGCGGCGACCCCGGGCGGTCCTTGCCGAGGCCGGTGGCGTTGACGACGACGGATGCCTCGCGCGCGCCGGCCACGACGGCGTCGTTCTGCGCCGGCTCGGGCGCCTCCACGTACTCGATCGGCAGGGTCGAGCCGAGTCGCTCGTGCACCGCCCGCATCTCGTCGAGCCGGCCCGGGCGGCGGTTCGTCACGACGATGCGCTGCGGCACCTCGTGGCCCGCGAGCATCCGCTTGTGCAGATAGAGCGTGAGCGCGAGCGAGGAGCCTCCGGCGCCGAGCAGCACGAGTTCGCCGCCGGTGCGCGACCAGTAGGTGTCGTCGACGATGGCCTCGAGGGAGAGGCCGCTGGTGACGGGGTCCATGGCGTTGCCCCAGAGCTCGGTCGAACCCGCCGCGCCCTCGCGCTTCGCGATGCTCGAGATCTCCCCGAGCAGCTGCGCGTCGTCGCCGAACGCGTCGAACAGGTCACGGGCCGCGGTGACGATGTTGAGCTTGTGGGTGGTGACGAGCGCGCCGAGGGAGAGCGGATCGTGCTTGATGAACGACACCACCTCGCGGTAGGCCTCGGCCGGCGCATCCAGCGGCAGGTCGATGCCCGAGATCGTCGCGTCGATGCCGAGCGCGTCGGCCCAGGCGGGGAAGACGTCCATGATGGACGACTTGCCGGTGGAGACCCCGATGAAGTACATGGTGGGCCCCGCGGCGGGGGTGAAGTCGGTCAATGCAGTTCCCAATCGCTCGCGCGCTCGACGGCGCGTTTCCATCCGCTGTACATCGACTCGCGCTGCTCGGCCGCCATGGCGGGCGCGAACGACCGGTCGAGGTCGAAGGTGTCTCGCAGCGCCTCCACGTCGCTCCAGAACCCGGTGGCGAGCCCGGCGAGGAAGGCGGCGCCCCGTGCGGTCGACTCGATCACCCGGGGCCGGTGCACCGGCACGTCGAGCAGGTCGGCCTGGAACTGCATGAGGAAGTTGTTGCGCACCGCGCCGCCGTCGACGCGGAGCTCGGAGACCGTGATGCCGGAGTCCTGCTCCATGCACTCGAGCACGTCGCGGTATTGGTAGGCGATCGACTCGAGGGTGGCCCGGATGACCTGCCGCCGCCCCGAGCCGCGGGTGAGGCCGAGGATGGCGCCGCGGGCGTACTGATCCCAGTACGGCGCGCCCAGCCCGGTGAAGGCGGGCACGACGTACACGCCGCCCGAGTCCTCCACCTGCAGGGCCGCGGCCTCGCTGTCGCTCGCGGCGTAGAGCACCTTCAGCTCGTCGCGCAGCCACTGGATCGACGCCGCCGCCACGTAGATCAGCCCCTCGAGGGCGTACTCCACCCGGCCGTCGACGCCCCAGGCGATCGTGGTGAGCAGCCCGATGTCCGAGCGCACCCGTTCGGCGCCGGTGTTCATCACGAGGCTGCCGCCGGTGCCGTAGGTGGCCTTCACCATGCCCTTGTCGAAGCAGGCCTGGCCGAACAGGGCCGCCTGCTGGTCGCCGGCCGAGGCGGCCACCGGGATGCGGGCGCCGGGGAACACGCCCTCCGCCGTCGTGCCGTACACCTCGCTCGAAGGCCGTGCAGCCGGCAGCATCGCCCGCGGCACGCGCACGGCCGCGAGCAATGTCTCGTCCCAGTCGAGCGCCGAGATGTCGAACAGCATGCTGCGCGACGCGTTCGTGTAGTCGGTGACATGGGCGGCGCCGCCGGTGAGGTTCCAGATCAGCCAGCTGTCGATGGTGCCGAAGGCGAGCTCGCCCCGCTCGGCGCGCTCCCGAGCGCCCTCCACGTGGTCGAGCAGCCACGCGATCTTGGTGCCCGAGAAGTAGGCGTCGACGACGAGCCCGGTGGTGTCGCGCACGTGCTCCTCGAGGCCCTGCGCCTTCAGCTCGTCGCAGACGGCTGCGGTGCGCCTGTCCTGCCACACGATCGCGTTCGCGATGGGTACGCCGGTGGCGCGGTCCCACACCACGGTGGTCTCGCGCTGGTTCGTCACGCCGATGGCGGCGAGCTGGCCGGCGTCGATGCCGGCCAGCGCGATCGCGCGCTTGGCGACCTGCAGCTGGGTATCCCAGATCTCCACCGGGTCGTGCTCGACCCAGCCGGGCTTCGGGTAGATCTGGGTGAACTCCTGGCTCGCCTCGCCCACGATCGCGGCATCGTGGTCGAACACGATCGCGGTGATGCTCGTCGTGCCGGCGTCCAGGGCCAGGACGTATCTGCTCGTCATCAGGTTTCCGTTCTTCGTCGAACTCGGGTGAGGCGACGCTACCGCGCGTCGAACTCGATCATGGCTTTCATTCCGGTGCCCGATCCCGCGTACTCGAGGGCCTCCGCGATCTCGTCGAGCACGAAGCTGCGGGTCACCAGCGGTTCGAGGTCGATCCGCCCGTCGCCGGCGAAGCCGAGCGCGGTGAGGTAGTCGGAGTTGCTCGAGCCGGTGGTTCCGGTGAGGGTGAGCGCACGGTAGTGCAGCCGGTTGGTGTCGATGGGCACCTGCTGCGCCCGGCCGAGGCCGGCGAAGAAGTTCACCCGGCCGTGCGTGGCCAGCAGCTCCACCGCCTGCGACTGCACCTCGGGCTTCGAGACGCAGGTGATGGCGACATCCACTCCCCGTCCGCCCGTCTCCTCGGCCACGACGGCCGCGAGGTCGCGCTCGCCGAGGTTCACCAGCACGTCGGCGCCCACGGCGGCGGCGAAGTCGAGCCGCGGCTGGCGGGAGTTCGACACGATCACCTTCGCCGCGCCGGAGAGCTTGGCGAGCATGACGTGGCAGGCCCCGATGGGGCCCGCGCCCATGACCAGCACGGTGGCCTCCGGCCCGACATCCAGGCGCCGGATGGCCGACCAGCAGCAGGAGAGCGGCTCGACCAGGGCTGCGGCGCGGTAGCTGAGGGAGTCGGGCAGCGGGAAGACGTTGCCGCGGGCGATGGCGAAGGCGGGAATCAGCACGTACTCGGCGAAGCCGCCGTCGAGCGTGATGCCGAAGGCCTCGTAGTCGGGGCACATGTTGTTCTCGCCGAGCCGGCAGAACTCGCAGTGGCCGCAGCCGATGTTCGGCGTGACGCTCACGCGGTCGCCCACCCGGAACTGCGTCACCTCGGCGCCGACCTCGACGATCTCGCCCGCGAACTCGTGGCCGAGCACCCGCGGGGTGCCGGCCGGCAGCTTGAAGTGCCCGTTCGCGGCGATGCGCCGATCGGTGCCGCAGATGGAGGCGGCGCGCACCGCCACGACGAGGTCGCCCGGCCCCGCGGTGGGGGTGGGGATCTCGTCGAGGGTCACGACGCCCTGCTCGTGGAAGCGTGCCGCCTTCACGGTTCGCGCACCTCGTCCCGCGCCTCGTCGGCCACCTGGAAGAGCACCTTGTTGTACCAGATCTCGCGGTTCAGCAATTGTGCGAAGGTCTCCGGTGCCGCCGATAGCGGACGGACATGGCTGATCAGCTCGTCGACCCGCAGGTCGCGGCCGATGTGGGCGATCACCATGTCCCACTCGCTGCGGCCCACCGGCGTGACCTTGGCGTTCCAGGTGCCGTACAGACGCAGCTCGCGCCGCAGGATGGAGGAAACCGTCTTCTGGGTCAGCGTGAGGTCGCCGCTGAGGTCGCCGAGCAGCACCACCTGGCCGAGGGTCGCGGCCGCCTCGATGCACTGCACCAGCGCGCCGGGGAAGCCGGTGGCCTCCACGGCGATGTCGGGCCCGCGACCGTCGGTGAGGTCGCGAGCCTGGGCGACGGTGTCGCCGGCGGCGGCGTCGATGGTCTCGAAGCCGAGCCCCGACATGATGGCGCGCTTCCGGGCATCCGTGTCGGCCACCACAACCCGGGAGCAGCCCAGGATGCGCAGCCACTGCGCCGCGAGGGCGCCGATCGGCCCCGCGCCGATGACGAGGGCGGTGGTGTGCGCCTCGATGGTCGGCTTCAGCATGGCGTGCAGCGCCACGCCGGCTGGCTCGACCATGGCGGCGTGCGTCAGCGGCAGCTCGGCGGGCACCCGGAAGAGGTTGGCCTCCGGCACCCAGAGCAGCTCCTCCATCGCCCCGTCGCGGCGGGAGCCGAAGTAGTCGTAGCCCTGACCGAGTGCGTACTCGCCGACCTTCGACATGGGGTCGTCGTCGCGGTGCAGCAGCGGGAACACGGCGACCCGGTCGCCGGGCGCGAACGGCCCGTCGGCATCCGGAACCCGCTCCACCACTCCCGAGAACTCGTGACCCAGCACGAGCGGGTAGTGGTAGGCCTTGCCGCGGCCGTAGCGCAGCACGTCCGAACCGCACACGCCCACCGCGCCGATGCGCACGAGCACCGGGCGCTCGCCCACCCGCTCGGGCTCGGGCACCTCCCTGTAGACGAGGGTGTCAGGACCCTCGAGCACGACCGCTTTCACCGGCTCAGACCTCCATGCCGTAGCGGTGGGCCTTGTGAGTGGGGTACATGGCGATGGACGGGATGGTGACGTCGGGCGTGCGGGTAGCCACGAACAGGGTGATGTCGGCCACGTTGTCCACGTCGATGCAGCTGGCGTGGATGCCCTCCTCGATCTCCTTCTTGTCGAGCCAGCCGTCGACGTAGGCCGGCACGTCGCCGTCGTAGAGGCCCTTGTCGATGATCTCGGTCATCGGGGTCTTCACGTGCGAGGGGTTGATGACGGTGACGCCGATCTTCTTGTCCTTGCCCTCGAGCAGGATGTTCTTGCTGAAGCCCATCAGGCCGTGCTTCGACGCGCGGTAGGGGCTGTGCCCGGGGCCGGACGCGAGGCGTGCGGAGGAGGAGCCCAT
>BADC01000671.1 GCA_000333435.1 Corynebacterium-like bacterium B27
GCCCCTTTCGAGGGGTCTTTTCCAGCGCGCCATCGCCAGCAGCGGCGGCTTCATGGCGCCGGCCGCGAAGAGCAGCG
>BADC01000670.1 GCA_000333435.1 Corynebacterium-like bacterium B27
GTCGGCGATGCCCGCGACGGCTGCCGCCTCGGCCGCCTGCGGGAGCAGGGGTGACACCGTGAACAGCCAGTGCGCATCAGCGTTCTGCAGCTGACCGGCGATCTCGCCGACCGTGTAGAGCGAGTTGACGGTGGTGGCCGTGCCGCCGGCGCGGAGGATGCCGTGGAACACCGTCGCGAACGCCGGGATGTTGGGGCACAGGATGCCGACGACGTCACCGACGCCGAGACCGCGCGCCGCGAGCGCGCCCGCCAGGGCGTCGATCTGGGCGATGAGCTGACGGTAGCTGGTCTCGTCGCCGGTGGTGCCGTCGACGAGGGCCGTGCGGTCGAGATCGGCGTCGTCGAGGTTCGCGAAGAGCAACTCGTAGACGCTGACGGCGGGGATGTCGACGTCCGGGAAGGTCGAGCGGGTCATGAGCTATCTCCTTCGATAGTCGTGCCCTATTTGACTACCGCTCAGCACTCCTCCGCAAGCCCCGACGGCGGGCGAGAACGAACGCGAGGCCTGCCGCGGCCAGGAGGCCGCCGGCCAGCGTGAGCCCCGCGAGCGGCGCCGCGCCGGTGGCTGCGAGGTGCGCGGCGGGCGCGTCCGCGGTCGAGGAGCCGCCCGAGTCACCCGCGCCGGTGCCGGCGTTGTCGCCGCCACCACCGCCGCCGCTGCCGCCGTCACCGTCACCCACGCCGCCATCGCCGTCGCCGACCGCCGCCGTGACCGCAGCGGCGACCTGGTCGGCGAGGAAGTGCACACCCGCGACGTTGGGGTGCAGCGCACCGAGCTTCACGAACAGGTCGGGGTCGGGAGTCGGCGTTCCCGCTCCTGGCTGGTCGAACAGGAGGGTGATGCCATTCACGTAGGCGCTGCCGTCGGTCTGGCAGGCGCTGTTCGACTCGGTGAGCGGCAGCGTCGAGACGTAGTGCGCACCCGCCGCCTCCGCGTTGGTGCGGATGGCG
>BADC01000669.1 GCA_000333435.1 Corynebacterium-like bacterium B27
CTCGGCCGCATCGCGGGTCAGCGTCACCTTGCCGCCGCGGTTGATTGCGGTGCCGATCACGTCGGGATCGGGATCGTAGC
>BADC01000668.1 GCA_000333435.1 Corynebacterium-like bacterium B27
AGTCCGACTCGGGCGAGCGGGCGGATGCGGGGGCGGGAACTCATCGGGGCTCCAGAATCGTCGGCGATAATCCAGCGGGCTGTACAATAGTCTCACATGTTGAACTCTGGGTCAGATGCGCGCTAGCATCGCTGTGCCCCCTGCGAACGAAGACGTCTGAACCGAGGAGCCCGTGCAGATCAGCAATGTCGTCGTGACGGTCGCGCCGTTCTCCTCCGGCACCTGGCTCGACGAGAGCCGCGTCTCCACCCCCATGTCGCGGTACCCGGAGTTCGCGGAGCGGCGCAGCAGCTGGCGCGGCCCCGGCAGCGACCTCGTCTGGGTGCTCGTCGAGGCCGACGGCGGCGAGGTCTTCGGCGTCGGCCAGAGCCGGGGCGGCGCGGTGACGGCCGCGCTCATCGAGCACCACTTCCGCGACCTCTTGCTCGGGCGCGACCCGCTCGAGCTCGAGACCCGGGTGGAGCAGCTCCGGCGCGCGGCGCTGCCCTACGCGGCGGGCGGCGTGCTGGCGATGGCGCTCTCGGCCTGCGAGCTGGCCCTGTGGGACCTCCGGGCCCGCGCGGCCGGGGTGCCGCTCGTCACCGAACTCGGGGGGAACGTGCATCCGCTCGAGCACTACCTGACCTGCCCGGCCCCCGAGCTGCTCGACGGCATCGATGCCGGCCTCGTCGCCACGAGCGCCACGGTGAAGGTGCCCATGCAGTACGGCCCGGCCGACGGGCCAGCGGGACTGCGCGCGAATCTCGCCCGTCTCGACGACACCCGGGAGCGGGTGCCGGATGCGGTGCCGCTCTCGGTCGACTGCTTCATGTCGTGGGATCTCGACTACGCCACCGCCTTCCTCCGCGAGGCCGGGGACCACTCGCTCGGCTGGATCGAAGAACCGCTGCTGCCCGACGACCTCGCCGGCTACGCCGAGCTGCGGCGCCGGCAGCCCGTGCCGGTCGCGGGCGGCGAGCACCTCTTCGGCCTGACCGAGGCCGAGCGCTTCCTCGACGCGGACTGCGTCGACGTGGTGCAGGTCGACGTCACCTGGTGCGGCGGGATCGGCGTCGCCCGCGCGGTGGCGGCGCTCGCCGCCGAACGGGGTGTGACCTTCGCCCCGCACGGCGCGGCCATGCATGCGTGGGCCGTGCACCTGCTGGTATCGCCGGGGGTTGAGGGGCTCACCGAGATCCTGGTCGGGCTCGGCGGGCCGGCGGCGGTGCCGTCGGTGGGCGCCGGCCCGGGTGTGGGCATCGATCCGCGGGCGGTGGGGCTGCGGTGATCGTCGACGCGCACTGCCACCTCTGGCGGCACTGGCCCTACCCCTCGACACCGCCGGCCGGCGGCGCGAGCGCGGAGGCGCTGCTCGATGAGCTCGCGTCGAACGGGGTGTCGCGTGCCCTGGTGGTCGCGGCGCAGATCGGGTCGGCGGCGGAGGGCACCGCGAACCCGCGCAACAACGACGACGTCGCGGCGGCGGTGGCCGAGCATCCGGACACCCTGCGGATGGTCGTCGACGTGGACTCGCGCTGGTCGCCCGACTACCACCGCCCGGGCGCCGCAGCGCGCCTCGAGCGCGAGGCGGCGCGGCCCGGCGCGGTCGGGTTCACGCACTACCTGGCCGACGAGGTCGACGGCTGGTTCGACACTCCCGAGGCGGCGGCGTTCTTCGGGGCGGCTGAGCGGCTGGGTCTGGTCGCGAGCGTGCACGCCCCGCCCGCGTGGCACCCGGCGCTCGGCGAACTCGCGCGGCGGCACCCCGACCTCGAGCTGCTGCTGCACCACCAGGGGCTGGCCGGCACCGACGACGAGGCGGCGGTGCTGACCGGCCTCGCCGTGCATCCGCGGATCGCCGTCAAGGTGTCGGGGTTCCGCTACGTCTCGGCGGAGTCGCCGCCCTACCGCGACGTGCGGCCGCGGCTCGAACGGCTCGCCCGGGCGTTCGGCCCGGGCCGGCTCGCCTGGGGTTCGGACTGGCCGGTGTCGACGCAGCACCACAGCTACGGCGACGCACTCGCCTTCGCGCACGAGGCGCTGGGGTTCTTCGACGACGGGGAGCGGGAACGGGTGTTCGGGGGCACGATGCTCGGGCTGCTCGGCCATCCCGCGCGTGGCACGACGGCGGGAGCGTGGGGATGACGGTGTTCGAGATGTCGCGCGACGAGGTGCGGGCGGCCGTGCGCGGCACCACCTTCGTCGACGAGACCGCGGAGGGGGTGTCGCCCATCCGGCTGCCGCACCTCATCCGGCGGCGCGGCGGCGACGAGTCGATCGAGCGGATGGCGGCGCAGACCGCCGGCGTGCGCCTCGAGTTCGCGACCGCGGCGGCCTGGGTCGAGGTGACGGCGGAGCTCACGCGCAGCTTTCCGGCGGGCGTGCCCGACGACGCGCGGCCGGCCACCCTCGTGGCCGTGGTGGGCGGGCGGGAGACCGATCGGCAGGGGTTTCTCGACGGGCCGATCCTGCGGCAGCTCGCGGGCGGGACGGTGTCGTACGTCGAGGGCGTGGTCAGCGTCGCCCGGCTCTCGCTCGGCGGGCCGGCACCCGAGGCGCGCACGGTGGAGGTCTGGTTGCCGCACGTGAGCGCGGTGAGCATCCGCTCGGTGCGTGCCGACGCGCCGTTCGCGCCCGCTCCGGCCCGGCCTCGGCCGCGGTGGACGCACTACGGCAGCTCGATCAGCCACTCCGCCGAGGCCGACGGGCCCACCCGCACCTGGCCGGCCGTCGCGGCGCTCGCGCTGGACTGGGACCTCACGAACCTCGGGCTCGGCGGGCAGGCGATGCTCGATCCGTTCGCGGCGGCGGTCATCCGCGACGTGCCGAGCGAGGTGATCACGCTCGAGATCGGCACCAACCCCGTCAACGCCGACGCGTTGCGGATGCGCACCTTCGCGCCGGTCGTGCACGGCTTCCTCGACACCATCCGGTCGGCACAGCCGGACACGCCGGTCGTGGTGATCTCACCGATCTCGGCACCGATCCACGAGACGACGCCCGGGCCGACCGTGGTGGGAGCCGACGGGCTGCTGACGGGCACACCGGATGCGGGTGACCGGCCGGGTGTGCTCACCCTGTCGACCGTGCGGCCGATCCTCGAGCAGGTGGTCGCCGATCGCGCAGGGAGCC
>BADC01000667.1 GCA_000333435.1 Corynebacterium-like bacterium B27
CGGGACTGGGATGCGCGGGCCGACGCCTCGCCCTACGGCTCCGGCGCCCTGGCCGGCAACACGCTCGGCCTCGACGCCGAGCTCGTCGCGCGCGATCTCGGCTTCGCTCGCGGCGTCGAGAACTCGATCGACGGTACGGCCGCGCGCGACCTGGTGGCCGAGTTCGCCTACGTCACGGCCAGCCGGAGGCGCCGAAGGTGCGGAAGCCGCGCTTCGCCGGTGCAGCGGACGTGCTCGTCGTTGTCGTCGAACCCATGTCACACCCCCATCAG
>BADC01000666.1 GCA_000333435.1 Corynebacterium-like bacterium B27
CCCTCCACGAAGTGCTTCTGGCCGAGGAAGAAGATGATGATCATCGGGATGGTGGTGATCACGCTGGCGGTGACGATGATCTCCCAGTGCCACTCGCCGCCGAAGCCGAACGCGTCGACCAAGGACTTCAGACCACGGGGAACGGTGAAGCTGTTCGTGTCGCGCAGGTAGATGAGACCGCGCATGAGGTCG
>BADC01000665.1 GCA_000333435.1 Corynebacterium-like bacterium B27
ATCCGCCGCTTCTCGGCCGACGGCGTCTCGGGCGAGATCTTCGTCGACACCACCGGCACGCCCGACGAGGTGCAGAACAACACCGTCTCCGGCGACCTCACCGTGCGCTTCGATCACGATGTGGCCGCCCGGTACAACGTCAACTCGGTCTCGGGCACGCTGCAGCTCGGCGCCAGCACCATCAAGGGTCTGCGCGGTGGTGGCTACAACGGGCACACCGGCACCCTCGACGGGCAGTGGACGGAGTTCCGCGCCAACTCGGTGTCGGGCAACATCACCGTCGTCTTCCGGGAGGCGGAAGCGGGCGAGGCGGATGCGCCGGCACCGGCATCCGCCACCACGACCAGCGAGGGGCTGTGATGAGCCCCGTCTTCGGCCACGGCCACCTGCGCCTGTATCTGCTCAGCCTGCTCGACGAGTCGCCGAAGCACGGCTACGAGCTCATCCAGGCGCTCAGCGACCGGTTCGGCGGCACCTACAGCCCGAGCGCCGGCACGATCTACCCGCGGCTGGCGAAGCTCGAGGAGGAGGGACTGGTCACCAAGTCGGCCGACGGCCGCAAGACCGTCTACGCCATCACCGACGCCGGCCGCGCCGAGCTCGCGGCCCGGCGGCCCGAGCTCGACGACATCGAGGCGGAGCTCTCCGACTCGGTGCGCCGGCTCGCCGACGAGGTGCGGTCGGGTGTGAACCAGGCCATGAAGAGCCTCAAGGCCGACCTGGCGGCGGCGGCCCGCGACGCCCGCTCGGGTGCGACGTCCGACCGGGATGCCGGTGCCACGGCGGGAGCCGGCGGCACCAGCTGGACCACCTCGGGCTGGTCGGGGTCATCCGAATCCGCGCGCGCGGCGTCGGCCGAGGCGCTCCGCGACGCGGATGCGGCGATCACCGAGTTCCGGCAGCGCCTCCGCCTCGACCTGCGCAAGGCCGCGACCCGCGAGGGCGTCTCGCCCGAGCTCGTGGCGCGCCTCAAGCAGCGCCTCAACGACGTCGCCGCCGAGGTGCGCGACGACCTCGCGCGGGCCCGCGCTTCCCGCTGACCCGGGCGCGGGTCAGGCAGGTCAGGCCTCGATGAACTTGCCGTCCACCAGGTAGCCGCGCACGGCGGTCGCCGGCACCGGCACGCCCGGCTGCGCCGCGACCGCACGCGGGGCGGTGGGCTCGGTCGGGTCGAGTTGCCCGCGGCTCCGCGGGCCGGCGACGTGCTTGTGCGACATCCGGTCGATCCAGGCCAGGGCGAGCGCCGAGACCACGAACGAGAGGTGGATCACCACCTGCCAGAACACGCCGGCCTCGGTGTAGGTCTCGCCGGTCTCCGACTCCGCGTCCGAGGCGCCGATGTCGCCCACCTCGATGAAGGTGCGGAGCAGGTGGATCGACGAGATCGAGATGATCGAGACCGCCAGCTTCACCTTCAGCAGGTTGGTGTTGACGTGCGAGAGCCACTCCGGTTCATCCGGATGCCCGTTCACCCTGATCTTCGACACGAACGTCTCGTACCCGCCGATGATCACCATGATGAGCAGGTTCGCGATCATCACGACGTCGATGAGCCCGAGCACGGCGAGCATGATCTTCGTCTCGTCGATCTCGGTCATGCCGGTCGCGACGTCTTCGACGATGTGCGCGAGGTCGACCATGAACACGATCACGTACACCAGCTGGGCCACGATCAGGCCGAAGTACAGGGGGGCCTGCAGCCAGCGGCTGGCGAAGATGAAGTAGCCGAGCGCGGCGGAGGTGGGGGAGTTGCGGTAGCTGCGCGGGGGCTGGTCGGCGGTCGGGCGGTCGGGGCGGTCGTCCTGGCTCACGGGTGGAATTCTACTGACGGCGCGGCTGTACTATTGCCGTGAGAAGGGGAGTATCCCACCTCACCGTTGTCGTCATCACGGTGTCCGTCGTCGGGCATCCGGGAGCGGTGGCGCGGAGACCGGTTCGCCGGCGCCGCGCGGGAGAGACTTTCGCACTTTGTGCTGTCTGAAAGCTCTCACCGGAAGGTTCCCTGTGCACCTCGAGCTCCCCCTGGCCTTCGAGATCGTCTCGCTGGTCGTTCTCGTGCTCATCCTCGCCGCCGACCTCGTCATCGCGTTCAAGCGGCCGCACGTGCCGTCGTTCAAGGAGGCGACGCTGTGGGTCATCTTCTACGTGGGGCTCGCGCTCGTCTTCGCGCTGCTCATGCTGCTCATCGCCGACGGCGAGCACGCGGGCCAGTTCCTGGCCGGCTGGCTCACCGAGTACAGCCTCTCGATCGACAACCTCTTCGTGTTCGTCATCATCATGTCCCGCTTCAACGTGCCGCGGAAGTACCAGCAGGAGGCGCTGATGGTGGGCATCATCATCGCGCTCGTGCTGCGTGGCATCTTCATCCTGATCGGTGCGCAGCTGATCGAGTCGCTGTCCTGGATCTTCTACATCTTCGGCGCGTTCCTGCTCTACACCGCGTTCAAGCAGGCGTTCGGCAAGCAGGACGAGGGCGACGGCGAGAACGGCTTCGTGCGCTGGCTCCGGCGGCGCATCAACATCGCCCCCGACTTCGACGGGGCGAAGGTGCGCACGACGGTCAGCGGCAAGCGGATGTTCACCCCCATGCTCATCGTCTTCCTCGCGCTCGGGTCGACCGACCTGCTGTTCGCGCTCGACTCGATCCCGGCGATCTTCGGCATCACGCAGTCGCCGTTCATCGTGTTCACGGCGAACGTGTTCGCGCTCATGGGGCTCCGGCAGCTGTACTTCCTGCTCGGCGGACTGCTCGAGAAGCTGGTGTACCTGCACTACGGCATCGCGTTCATCCTGGCGTTCATCGGTGTGAAGCTCGTGTTCCACGCCCTGCACGAGAACGAGGTCTTCTTCATCAACGGCGGCCACCCCATCGAGTGGATCCCCGACATCGACACCTGGACGAGCCTCGCCGTCATCATCCTCTCGATGGCCGTCGCCACCGTCGCCTCCCTCATCCACATGCGCCGCACCCCCACCCCCGCCGCGTAGCGCGCCCGCGCTCCGGAGGGACGGGAGGGCGGTGGTACGATCGGGGGGTGCTGTTCGGTCGGCTTCTCCTTCGTCGCCGCGACGGGGCCTCGTACTAAGGCCTTCCCCGTCGCGGAGTTTGTCGTTGGCTGACCCCCTACTCTTCGAAGGACACGCGATTCCATGAGCACTTCATCGACTCCCGAGCCCGGCGCGGGCGCCGGAACGCCGAACGAGAACACCACCGCCGCCGATCCGGTCTCGATCGACACCGTCGCGATCGACATCCACGAGCTCCTGCGGGCCGACGCCGAAGCCGCCGCTGCCGAGGCCGATCTGGCCGAGGAGGTGCGCGAGGCCGAGGCGGCCGCCGCCGAACCGCTGGATGCCGGCGCCGCCAGCGGCCGCCCCCGCACCCTCGCCGAGAAGGTGTGGGACGACCACCTCGTCGTCAAGGGCGAGAACGGCAGCCCCGACCTGCTGTACATCGACCTGCACCTCGTGCACGAGGTGACGAGCCCCCAGGCCTTCGACGGCCTGCGCGCCGAGGGCCGGCCGGTACGCCGCCCCGACCTCACCATCGCCACCGAAGACCACAACACCCCGACGCTCGCGATCGACAAGCCGATCGCCGACCTGACGAGCCGCACCCAGATCGAGACGCTC
>BADC01000664.1 GCA_000333435.1 Corynebacterium-like bacterium B27
CGACACGAGGATGGTCGCCGCCGAACTGGTCTCGGCCGCGAAACCCTGCGGTGCGTGGATGTCGGTGATGCGCTTGCCCACCGTGCGCATGATGCGCCAGCCGCCGAGGTAGGTGCCGAGCGCGATCGCCACCCCGCAGGCGCCGATGACCCAGAACTGCGGGCCCGATCCCGAGTCCTGGTAGCCCGCCGCGATCAAGGTGAGGGTGATCACGCCCATCGTCTTCTGCGCGTCGTTCGTGCCGTGCGCGAGCGAGACGAGCGAGGCCGACACGGTCTGGCCGTGCCGGAAACCCGCATCCGACCCGCGGGCCTTCGCCTGCTGGGTGATGCGGTACGCGGCGTAGGTCGCCACGAGCGCCACCACCCCCGCCACGACGGGCGACAGGATGGCCGGGATCACGACGTTCGTGAGCACCACGCCGAAGTTCACCGCGTCGAAGCCGGCCCCGATGACGGCGGCGCCGATCAGGCCGCCGAAGAGGGCGTGCGTCGAGCTCGACGGCAGCCCGAGGTACCAGGTGGCGAGGTTCCAGAGCACCGCGCCCACCAGGCCCGCGAAGATCATCACCGGCGTGATGTCGACGCCGTTCTCACCCTCGTTGATGATGCCGCCCGAGATGGTCTTCGCCACCTCGGTGGAGAGGAACGCGCCGACCAGGTTCAGCACGGCCGAGATGGTCACGGCCACCCGGGGTTTGAGGGCGCCGGTGGCGACGGAGGTCGCCATGGCGTTGGCGGTGTCGTGGAAGCCGTTCGTGAAGTCGAACACCAGCGCGATGGCGATGACGAGCAGAACCGTGATGAGCACATCCATGCCACCTGCCTATGCCGGGTGGCGGGGAGCCGCGCGGGCACGTGGGTGAACAGTGGCCGAACGACGGATGCACGACACCCGCCGACCGGCGAACGGCCGCGCCCCGCTACACCTCGAGCAGCGGCGCGTGCATCTCCCCGGCCTCGGCCCGCGCGATCGCGTCGGCCGCGCGCACGAGCGCCAGATGGGAGAACGCCTGCGGGAAGTTGCCCACCTGCCGGCCGCCCTTCACGTCGTACTCCTCGGAGAGCAGGCCGACGTCGTTGGTGAAGCCGACGAGCGTCTCCATCAGGGCCCGCGCATCCGTCAGCCGCCCGGAGTGGGCGTACTGCTGCACCAGCCAGAACGAGCAGGCGAGAAACGGATGCTCGCCGCCGGGCAGCCCGTCCACTCCCGATTCGGTGCGGTACCGCAGCAGCAGGCCGTCGTGCATCAGGTCGTCTTCGATGGCGGCGACGGTGCCGAGCATCCGCGGGTCGTCGGCCGCGACGAAGCCGATCTGGGAGAGCAGCAGAAGCGACGCGTCGACCTCGGTGGTGCCGTAGTGCTGCACGAAGGTGTTGCGCACCGGGTCGTAGCCGTGCTCCTCGATCTCGGCCCGGATGGTGTCGCGGAGCGTCGCCCAGCGCTCGGCGTCGCCCGGCAGCCCGTAGACGTTCACGGCCTCGACGCCGCACGCGAACGCCGCCCAGATCATCGCGCGCGAGTGCGTGAAGGCCTGCTGCGGCCCGCGGATCTCCCAGATGCCGTTGTCGGGGCGGTGCCAGGTGTCGGCGAGGAAGCCGAGCAGGGTGCGTTGCAGGGGCCAGGAGAACTCGTCTTCGTCGACTCCGATGCGGCGGGCCTCGCGCAGCGCCACCATGAGCTCGCCGAAGATGTCGCCCTGGTACTGGCCCGACGCTCCGTTGCCCACACGCACGGGGGAGGCGCCGAGGTAGCCGGGCAGGCTGTCGACCTCGTACTCGGGGAGATGCCGCTCGCCGGAGAGCCCGTACATGATCTGGATGTCGGCCGGGTCGCCGGCGATGGCGCGCAGCAGCCATCGGCGCCAGTGCCCGGCTTCGGATTCGTACCCGTGCAGCATGAGTGCCGCGAGGGTGAGGGAGGCGTCGCGGAGCCAGGTGTAGCGGTAGTCCCAGTTGCGCGAACCCCCGAACTCCTCGGGGAGGCTCGTCGTGGCTGCGGCGACGATGCCGCCCGTGTCTTCGTGCGTGAGGGCGCGGAGCACCAGCAGCGAACGGCGCACCTCCGCCTGGTAGGGCTGGGGCAGATCGGTGGCTGAAGCCCAATTGCGCCACCAGGCGGCGGTCGCTTCGAGGCGCTCGTCGACATCCGTCGGCTCCGGCGGGGTGCGGTGGGACGGGAACCAGGTCAGCACGATGTCGGTCTGCTCACCGGCGGCGAGCGTGAAGTCGGATTCGTGGAAATGGTTCTTCGCGGTGAGCTTCGGGCCGCGGATGACCACCGCATCCGGCCCCGCCACGCCGACGACCGCGTTGCGGCCGTGCTCGGGGGCCTGGCGCATCCAGGGCAGCGCGTCGGCGTACCCGAAGCGGATGGCGACCTCCTGCCGCATCCGCACCGTGCCGCTGACGCACCGCACCCGCCGCACCACGTCGGCGCGGCGGTCGCCGTGCGGCATCGCGTCGATCACCTCGGCCACGCCCGTTGGCGTCTCCCAGCGGGTGATGAGGATGAACGTGTCGTCGAGGTAACTGCGCGTCGCCGTGGCGGCGGGGTCGGCAGGGGCGACCAGCCAGCGGCCGTGCTCCTCGGTGCCGAGGAGGGCGCCGAAGGTCGAGGCGGAGTCGAACCGGGGGAGGCAGAGCCAGTCGATGCTGCCGTCGCGGCCGACCAGGGCGGCGGTGTGGCAGTCGCCGATGATGGCGTAGTCCTCGATCGCAAGGGGCATGCCCTGATTCTGCCAACTCCCGCTGACACCGCCGTGCACGACGCGGCCGAGCGCGTCGCTGCGGTTGTGCTGGGCGGATGCGCCCTGTTGAATGGGGCGGATGAAGTACCAAGGCCCAGTGCTCGGCGTCGTCGCCATGGCGTTCGTGGTCGGCGTCGCCGTCGCCACGTCGGTGCCCGCGGCGTCGCTGACGCGGCCGGGCTCGTTCGACGACCTGCAGATCCAGGCCGCCGCAGGGGGCGAGCAGTCGTTCTCGGCCGCGGAGGGCCCGGGTGCCTCGGTGGCTCGCGACGGGTACGTCATCCACACGCCGACGCCCACTCCCACGCCGAAGCCGGTCACGACCTCTTCGGGCAGCGAGGGCGGTTACGGCGGGGCGCAGTGCCAGGCCGGGGCGGATGCGGTGGCCGAGTCGGCCGCGTTCTCGCCGGTGTATCCCGACGGCAACCGGATGTCCGACGGGTTCGGGCCGCGCGCCGAGGGCTTTCACAAGGGCATCGACATGCTGAACAGCCCGGGCGTGCCGGTGCACGCGATCGCCGACGGCGTGGTCATCGCCGCCTCGGGCGACGGCGGCACCGGCGGGGTGTACACCTCCATCGCCCACAAAGTGGGCGGCATCGCGGTGTGCAGCATGTACATGCACTTCCAGGACGGCTCGCTCACGGTCGGCGTGGGCTCGATCGTGACGGCGGGCCAGGTGATCGGGTTGACCGGCCGCACGGGCAACGCGACCACCGAGCACACCCACTTCGAGCTGTACGGGGCCGACGGCGTGCGCTACGACCCCATCCCGTTCCTCACCGAGCACGGCATCGCGCCGTAGCGGTGCGCGCCGCTCGCGATATATCTTGACTTCTCCGTAAACGCGATATAACGTGTCTTCCATCGAACGCGATATAGCGCGTTTTTGGAGGAGGTCATCGTGGTGCTGGAGAAGTGGATCGTCGACGGTCCCAAAGTCATCGACATCGAGCTCGTGCGCTCGCTCAAGGTCGGATTGATCGGCGGGCAGATCGACGTCATCGGCCACGACGAGCCGGGTGCGCGCATCGAAGTTCACTCGGTGACGGGNCAAGACCTCAAGATCTCGATCGACGGCGACCGCCTCGAGATCGACCACCCGCAGGTGCGCTGGGACAACTTCATCGAGGTCTTCAGTCCTGGCGCGGCAACGCGAAGGCCGACATCAGCCTGATG
>BADC01000663.1 GCA_000333435.1 Corynebacterium-like bacterium B27
CCCAGGAGAGCCTCCTCGCCCAGCACGGTGCGTTCGATCGAGACGGTCATCATGAGCTCCGGAACAGTCGGCGTTTGATGAGGGTGACCACGATCACGAAGGCCGCGATCACGAGCCCGAGCGCCGACGCGTAGCCGGCGTGCCCCTGTTGGAAGCCCTCCTGGTAGACCAGCAGCCCCGGCGTCATCGAGGCACCCGTCCGGGCCGCCGCCCGAGGTCATCAGGTACGGCTCGGTGAAGATGTTCACCGCGGTGATCGAGCAGAGCACGATCACGAGCGTGGTCGCCGGGGCGACGCCGGGGAGGGCCACGTGCAGGAAGCGCTTCACCGCGCCCGCACCGTCGACCTGCGCCGCTTCGAAGCGCTCATCGGGGATCGACTGCAGCGCCCCCAGATAGATGAGCACGAAGAAGCCGAGCTGCTTCCAGGTGACGAACAGGGCGATGATCGGCATCGCCCACCACGGGCTCTGCAGGAAACCACGCTCCGGCGCCAGTGGCCCGAGCACTTCGCTGATCATCCCGTCCGGCTGGAGCACCAGGATCGCCACCTGGATGAGCGCCACCGACGCGGTGATGAAGGGGAGGTAGAAGGCGGTGCGGAAGAAGCCGCGCCCCCTCGACGGCGCTTTGAGCGCCATGGCCAGCAGCAGCCCCACCACGATCGTGATCGGCACGCTGATCGCGATCGCCACCAGCGCGTTGAAGAACGCTCGCTGGGTCTCGGGATCGGTGGCGATCTGCACGTAGTTGTCCATGCCGACGAACGGCATGTTCACCTTCGCACCAGGCGCCGTGAAGCGGTAGTCGAAGAACGAGATGTAGACGGCTGTGCCGATCGGGATCGCGAACACCAACACCGCGTAGACCACGAAGGGGAGGCTGAAGAGGGAGCCGGCGATCTGCTCCCCACGCGCACGCCGGGTGAGGAACACCCGGCGTGCGCGCCCGGTCAGCGGGCTGACGGTGGAGGACATACGGTACCTAGTTGTTCTGCACCAGGAGCGGTGCCACCTGCTCGTCGGTACTGGTGAGCGCATCCTTCACCGAGGCGGAATCGTTGAACACCGCCTTGAGGAAGTTGTCGCGGAAGGCCTGCCACACCTCGACACCGTTCGGGGTGATGGGGAGGTCGGTGGTGCGGTCGGCCTGCTCGGCGAACACCTTGACGACCGGCTGCTCGTCGAACACGGGGCTGTCAGCGGCCGACATGCCCTCGCGCAGCGGGATCTGCCAGGCGGTGTCGAGCAAGAAGCCGTCGTTCTCTTCGGAGGTGGAGAACTTCAAGAAGTCCCACGCGGTGCCCTGGTTCTCGCAGTTGCTGAACATCGACACCTCCTTGGCGTCGGCGAAGGTCCAGGTATCGCTCTGCGTGCTGTCGTCGGGCAGCGGCAGGGGGAACGCGCCGAGGTTGGGCACCTTCTCCGAGTCGCGCAGGGCCGACACGGTGTACGAGCCGGTGATGAACATGCCCGAGAGGCCCTCGCCGAACGGCCACACGTTGGCCGGAACGGTGCGCGGGATCGTGCCCGTGTCGACCATCGACTTCAGCAGCTCGACAGCTCCCTCGGCTTCGGGCGAGGCGAACTGCGACTCGCCGTCGACGACGGCCTGCTTGCCACCGGAGGCGGCGATGTAGAGCGGGTACCAGTCCCACCAGTTCCAGAAGTACTCGCCGCCGGTGCCGAGGGTGAGGGCGTACTGGGCCGCACCGGAGTCGACGATCTGCTTCGCCGCCGCCTCGAACTCGCTGTAGGTGGTGATTCCGGGGTTCTCGGGGTCGAGGCCGGCGGCCTTGAAGATGTCCTTGTTGTAGAGCACCATGTCGGGGTTCGACTTCCACGGCACCGAGTAGAAGTCGCCGTCGAAGGCGTAGCCGTCGGCCCGCGCCTCACCGGTGCGGTCGACGATGTAGCTGTTCGCGTCGTCGAAGGTGGTGCTGAGGTCGACCACGCCGCCGGTGGCCACGAACTGCTGGATGCCCGCGCCGTCCATGTTGTACACCAGGCACGGCACGTTGCCGGCGATGATGGCCGCGTTGACCGCGGCGTTCGAGTCGGAGGTCTGCGGCAGCGCCTCGCCGGTGACCTGTTCGTCGGGGTGGTCGGCGTTCCAGTCGGCCATGACCTTCTCGGCCCAGACCTTCTCCTCCGGCACGTTCGAGTACCAGAGGGTGATGGGGCCGTGGGCGGATGCGGCTTCGGATGCGTCGCCACCACCGCCCATGCAGCCGGTCAGTAGGAGCGCCGACGCGGTGAGCGCGGCACCCCCGGCGAGCAGTTTCCGGGTTCTGGTCATTGCTGTTCTCTCTCTCCGTTGAGCATTTCCATTGTGGTGCAGTGAATGAGGGTCGGATCGGGGATGCTGTGCGGCTCAGCCGAGGTCGAGCCGCACCGTGGTGACGAGTCCGTCGCGTTCTTCGGCGGGGACCGTGACGAGGAGGCTGTCGCCGTCGCCGCGCACTTCAGCCGGCACCGGCGCACCGGAGTGCACCAGGGTGGCCGCCGCCGATGCCGCGTGGACGCCGGCCGGAAGGTCGACGAGGAACGAGGTGGGCACCTCACCCGTGAGCAGGTGCACGTAGCGCTGACCCGCGGCACCGGTGGTGCTCACGAGCGCGCCGTCGAGGCCGGCGAGCCCGTGCGAGTCACCGAGCACGAGGTCGCCCTTGCGCGTGCCGTACACGCCCTCGCCGTTGGCGCGCAGCCATTCACCGATGGCGTGCAACCGGTGCCGGGCTGCCTGCGGAAAGGCACCCTCGGGCGTCGGGCCGACGTTGAGCAGGAAGTTCGCCCCGGATGATGCGGCGCGGATGAGCGTGGTGAGCAGTTCTTCTGTGCTGCGATAGCGGTGATCGTGCTTGGCGAAGCCGTAGCTCGAGGTCATCACGGTCTGGCAGGTCTCCTTCGCCTCCAGCACTGGAGGCGTGCGGTTCATGCCGGCGTTGGTGTTCTCGCCCGGCACGTCGCCTTCGAAGCCCTGCACGTCTTCACCCGGCAGCGGCTCGAGGTGGTGATTGTTCATCACCACCGCATCCGGCTGCAGGCGGTGGATGATTTCGTAGATCTCCTGGAACCGGAAGTCACCGCCCGGCGCGAACCAGTTCGGGAAGCGCGGGATCGGCCACTCGGCCGGCCAGTAGCCGTCGAGCCAGAAGTTCGACACCGGGCCGTAGTTGGTGCAGAGCTCGGTGACCTGCGCCTGCAGGA
>BADC01000662.1 GCA_000333435.1 Corynebacterium-like bacterium B27
ACGATCGAGGCGGTGGTCGAGCCGTTCCTCGTGCGCATCGGCCTGCTCTCCCGCACCCCGCGCGGCCGCATCGCGACCAAAGCGGGCTGGGTGCACTTCGGGATCCGCAGGAATACGGATGCGCTGTTCGGCGATGACCTATAATTCAAGCTGGTCTTCAGGAGTCGTCTCTAAGATGAGGTCCTGCAATCACTCCCACCATTTTGGAAGGCGCCTTTTTCATGGCCATCGATCCGTTAACAATCATCATGCTGGTCGTTCTGGCCGTGCTGGTGTTCTTCATGTTCCGCAACAGCCGCAAGCGCAAGGCGCAGGCTGAGGAACTGCAGAGCAAGGTCGTGGTGGGCGCCGAGGTCATGACGAACTTCGGTGTGTACGGCACCATCCTCGAGATGGACGACGAAGAGAACCAGGTGCTGCTCGAGACCACCCCCGGCACCGTGCTGAAGGTGCACCGCCAGACCGTGACGCGCGTCGTCACCCCGTCGCCGCTCGCACCGAGCGACGAGTCGATCGACCACGACGACGACAGCGCGCCCGCGTACGGCGAGCGGATCGACGAGAGCACGGCGGATGCCCCGGCCGCCGCTGACTCCGCCCGCTCGGAGACCTCGAAGAAGGACGACGAGTAACCTCGTCCCCTTCCTGATCAACGCCCGCCGCGATGGCGCATGGGCGGCACAGAAAGCTGAGTAACTGGTGGCACAAACTACCGCGGTCAAGAGGGCGTGGAAGACGCTCATCTGGCTCGTCGTCATCTTCGCGGTCCTCGCCGGCACCATCGCGGGGGGTGTGATCTGGAGCACCGCCACGTGGACGCCGAAGCTCGCGCTCGACCTCGAGGGCGGCACGCAGATCATCCTGACTCCGAAGCTCGAGTCGGGGGAGACGCCCTCGTCGGAGCAGATCGATCAGGCCGTCTCGATCATCCGGCAGCGCGTCGACGCCTCGGGTGTCTCGGAGGCCGAGGTCACCACCCAGGGTGGCCAGAACGTGGTCGTGTCCATCCCCGGCTCGCCGGACGCGGAGACGCTGAACCGCATCGAGTCGTCGGCGAAGCTCGAGTTCCGGCCGGTGCTGCTGGCCGACGTCGCGTCGACCACCTCGACGTCGAGCCCCGGCGCCACTCCGACGCCCGACCCCAACCTCTCCACCACGCCCACGGCGAGCCCCACCAACGCGAGCGACCTGGCGTGGGTGACTCCGGCCTTGCAGAGCGAGTTCGACAACTTCGACTGCGCCTCCACCGAGGCCGACAGTGCGGGCCAGGCGCCCGCCGACCAGCCGCTCGTGACCTGTGACGACAACGGTGTGAAGTACCTGCTCGGCCCGGTCGAGATCGAGGGCGCCGACATCGCGGATGCGTCCAGCGGCGTCGCCACCACCCAGAACGGCTCCTCCACCGGCCAGTGGGTCGTCGACATCTCGTTCAACGACAAGGGCACCCAGGAGTTCGCCGACGTCACGACCCGCCTGTTCGGCCTGACCGGTGTGCAGAACCAGTTCGCCATCGTGCTCGACGGCCGCGTCATCACCGCCCCGACCACCGGTGGCGCGTTCACCGACGGCCGCGCGCAGATCTCCGGGTCGTTCACCCAGGAATCGGCGAAGACCCTCGCCGACCAGCTGAAGTTCGGTGCACTGCCCATCGGCTTCACCGTGCAGTCGTCCGACGCCATCTCGGCGACGCTCGGCTCGACGCAGCTGATGAGCGGCCTGATCGCCGGCGCGATCGGCCTCATCCTGGTCATCCTGTACTCGCTCGTGCAGTACCGGCTGCTCGGGCTCGTCACCATCGCCTCGCTCGTGGTGGCCGCAGCGCTCACGTATCTCTTGGTCACCCTGATGTCGTGGCGCATCGACTTCCGCCTGTCGCTGGCCGGTGTCGCCGGGCTCATCGTGGCGATCGGTATCACCGCCGACTCCTTCATCGTGTACTTCGAGCGAATACGTGACGAGTTGCGCGAGGGGAAGGCTCTGACCACGTCCGTGCAGTCGGGCTGGAAGCGCGCCATCCGCACGATCACCGCCTCCGACGCGGTGAACTTCCTCGCGGCGGCCGTGCTCTACGTCCTGGCCGTGGGCAACGTGCGCGGCTTCGCGTTCACGCTCGGTCTCACCACGATCGTCGACATCGTCGTGGTGGCGCTGTTCACGCATCCGCTCATGACGTTGCTGGCCGAACTGCCGTTCTTCCGCGACGGCCACAAGCTCTCGGGGCTCGACCCCCGGGCGCTCGGCGCCGTCTACCGCGGTCGCGCCCAGTTCCGCGCGCCCGCCGCATCGGTGACGGCGGCCAAGAAGGGCTCGTCGAGCCGGGAGGCCGCCAAGCGGCAGACCATCGCCGAGCGCAAGGCCGCCGAGCTCGCCGGGGTCACCTCGGCCGGGGCCAAGGGCGGCGCCGACTCCGCATCCACGACCGACGAGGGGAAGAACTCCTGATGGCCAGCTTCGCCCAATTCGGTAACGACCTCTACACCGGCAAGCGCTCGATCGACTTCATCGGGCGGCGCAAGCTCTGGTACGCCATCTCGGCGGTGCTCGTGCTCATCGCGCTCGTGGGGCCGTGGCTCCGGGGCGGCTACGAGTTCGGCATCGAGTTCCGTGGGGGCTCGGAGTTCACCGTCTCCCAGGTCACCACCCTCGACCAGACGCTGGCGACGGATGCGGTGAACCAGGCCGCGCCCGGATCGAACCCGCGTGTCAGCACGCTCGGCCAAGACGCCGTGCGGGTGCAGACGGATGAGCTCGACAAGACCGCCAGCGCGTCGGTGCAGGAGCAGCTCGCCACGGCCTACGACGTCCCGGTGGACGACGTGACGGTGTCGTTCATCGGTGCCACCTGGGGTGCCGACATCACTACGCAGGCCATCCGGGGTCTCGTGATCTTCCTCGTGCTGGTCGCCATTTCATGCCA
>BADC01000661.1 GCA_000333435.1 Corynebacterium-like bacterium B27
TGGTGAGTCACCGCCGCCCCGTGATCGATGCCGCCGACCACGAGTTCGTGCTCGCCGGGCGACGCGCCTCGGCCGCGCCGGCGTCGTCGCCCGCTGCCGCGCCGTCCGCGGCAGGGCTGCCGGCAGCTGCACGCGAGGTGCGATCGTGAACCGCGCCGAGGTCCTGAGGCTCGCGCAGCCGCGGCTACGGCGCTTCGCACCGGGTGTGCTGCTCGGGCTCGTGAGCGCCCTCTGCGCGGTGGGACTGCTCGCGACCTCCGCCTACCTCATCACGCGGGCGGCCGAGCAGCCGCCCATCCTCTATCTCTCGGCAGCGATGGTGGCCGTGCGGGCGTTCGCGCTCGGCCGCGCCGCGTTCCGCTACGCCGAGCGCCTCGCGAGCCACGATGCGGCGTTCGCCACGATGCCCGAGCTGCGCGTCGGCGTCTACCAGCGGCTCGTCCCCGCGTCGCCCGACGGTCTCGGCAGCAGCCGCCGCGGCGACCTCCTCACCCGGCTGGTCGCCGACGTCGACGAGCAGCAGAACCTGCCGCTCCGGGTCGTGCAACCCCTCATCATCTCGACCCTCACCGCGGTCGCCATCGTGGTGGTCAGCTGGCTGCTGCTGCCCGTGGCGGGCATCCTGCTCCTCGTCGGGCTCGTCCTCGCCGCCCTCCTCGGCACAGCGGTCAACGCCTGGGTCTCCGGGCGCGCCGAGCGCTCGCTGGCGGCGCTCCGTGGCCGCTACCAGGCCGAGCTCGCCGACTACCTCGCGAACCTCGACACGCTGATCGCCTACGGCGCGGCCCCCGCAGCGGAAGCGGCGCTCGCCGAGACGGATGCGCGCCTCACCCGCGCCCTCGTGCGCCGCTCGGCGGGGGTGGGTGCCACCGCCGCCGTCGTCACGCTCATCGCGGGCGCGGTGACGGCGCTCGTGCTGCTCGTCGGCATCCCACAGCTCGGCCAGGGCGGCTTCGACGGGCCGGCGCTCGCGGTCGTCGCGCTCGTGCCGATGGCGGCGTTCGAGGTCTTCAGCATGATCCCGCTGGCGCTGGGCGCCTGGCGGCAGGTCGCGGCGAGTGCCGACCGCATCGCGGCCGTCGTCCCGGATGCGGTGCCGGCGGGCATCCCCGTCGACACCGGGTCGCCCGCCGTGCTGCCGGAAGGCCCCGTGACGGTGCGGCTGCGGAACGTGTCGGCGCGCTGGCCGGGCGCGACGACGGATGCGCTGAACGGCGCCTCCCTCGACCTCGCGCCGGGCGATCGGCTGCTGGTGCGCGGCCCGAGCGGCTCGGGCAAGACGACGCTCGCGCACGTGCTCGTGCGCTTTCTCGACTACCGGGGCACGTTCGAGGTGAACGGCGTCGAGGCCAGCGCTCTGCCGCAGGACGAGTTGCGCCGGGTGATCGGCCTGTGCGAGCAGCGGCCGTATCTGTTCGACGACGACATCCGCCAGAACCTCCTCTTCGCTCGCGACACGGCGACCGACGAGGAACTGCTCGACGTGCTGGACCGTGTNGGTCTCGGCGAGTGGGTGCGTTCCCGCGGCGGCCTGTTCGGCGCGGTGGGGGAGCGGGGCGCCCTCGTCTCGGCGGCCAGGCGCAGCGGCTCGCGCTGGCGCGGGCACTGCTGGCCGACTTTCCTGTGCTGGTGCT
>BADC01000660.1 GCA_000333435.1 Corynebacterium-like bacterium B27
GCATGATGACCGAGCTCGTCGAGGCTCGAGTCGCGGTGCGCGAGGCGGAGTTCGCCGGCGTACTTCAGGTGGTCCGGGATGTCGTCGCCGAGGATCTCCATCGCCCGCTCCACCCGCGCGCACGCTGCGACGGCGGCCTGGGCCGAGCGGCGGAGGTTCGCGTCGTCGAAGTTCACCAGCCGGTTCGCGGTTGCCCGCACCTCGCGGCGCTGGCGCATCTCCTCCCAGGTGGTGACCGTCTTCGCGGCACCCATGATGCCGAGCATCGCCGCGATCGCCTCGCCGTCCCGGATAACCACCCGGTGCACCCCGCGCACCTCACGGGCCTTCGTGGAGACGCCGAGCCGCGACGCCGCGCCCACCAGCGCCATGGCCGCCTCGTTGCCGGGGCAGGTCACCTCCAGCGCAGCGGAGCGGCCGGGGTCGGTGAGCGAACCCGCGGCAAGGAACGCCCCACGCCAGACGGCGGCCAGGTCGTCGCGGCCGCCGGTGGTGAGGCGGTTCGGGAGACCACGGATGGGCCTCCGCCGCGCATCCAGCAGGCCCGTCTGGCGGGCCAGCGTCTCGCCGCCGTCGAGCACGCGCACGAGGTAGGTGCCCTCGCGGCGCACACCCGACGGCGCGATCATCGAGACGTCGCCCTTCACCCCGTAGAGCTCGGCCAGGTCGCGCAGCACGCGCTTGACGATGTCGGGGGTGTCGAGCTCGGCCTCGATCGCGATGCGCGACGAGATGAGGTGCAGACCGCCGGCGAAGCGCAGCACCGTGGCGAGCTCGGCGGCGCGCACGGTGGTCTTGCTGACCGCGACGCGGGCCAGCTCGTCTTTGACGTCGGCGGTGAGAGCCAAGATGCAGAACCTTCTTTTGTTTCGTTACTCGCGACCGAGGTCGCGGTGCTTGACGTTGACGACCACACCCGGGAACTTGGCGATCTGGTCGGCGAGCTCACGCGCGATGGCAACCGAACGGTGCTTGCCGCCCGTGCAGCCGATGGCGATCGTCGCGTGTCTCTTGTTCTCCCGCTGGTACCCCGCGAGAACGGGTTCGAGCGCCTTGGCGTAAGCCTCGACGAACTCCCTGGCCCCCGACTGCCCGAGCACGTAGTCGTGCACGTCGGCGTCGAGCCCGGTGTGGGCGCGCAGCTCCGGCACCCAGAACGGGTTGGGCAGGAACCGGGCGTCGGCGATGCCGTCGGCGTCGGTGGGTGCACCGTACTTGAAGCCGAAACTCATCACGGTCACCTGCACGCCCGCCGTGTCGGCGCTGGAGAACCGCTCCTGCACCACGGTGGCGAGCTGGTGGATGTTGAGGTCGGAGGTGTCGATGACGATGTCGCTCGACTCGCGGATGGGGCTGAGCCGGGAGCGCTCGGCACCGATGCCGTCGAGGAGCGTGCCGTTGCCCTGGAGCGGATGCGGCCGGCGCACCTGCTCGAAGCGGCGCACCAGGGCCTGATCGGTCGCCTCGAGGAAGACGACCCGCAACTGGATGCCGCCGCGCAGTGCCTGGATGATCTCCTGCAGGTCGGAGAAGAAGTCGCGACCCCGCACATCCACCACCGCCGCGATGCGCGGCAAGGTCGACCCGGCATGCTCGGCGAGATCGACCAACGGCCGCAGCATCTGCGGTGGAAGGTTGTCGACCACGTACCAGCCAAGGTCTTCGAGGGCGTTGGCCACGGTGGAGCGACCAGCGCCCGACATGCCCGTGACGATCAGCACTTCTTGCTGCTGAGCGGTCTCCGGGGTCATGCTTCCAGCCTACCGGGCCAGGGTCGAGCGGATGCTCTCCGCCAACGTCGGCCCGATGCCCTTCACCTCGGCGATGGCCTTCTCGTCGGCCTTCTTGAGCTCGGCGACCGAGCCGAAGTGCTTCAGCAGCTCCCGCACGCGCGACGGACCGAGACCGGGCACCTCGCTCAGCACCGTGCTGATGTCGCGCTGCGCCGCGACCGCGGTGC
>BADC01000659.1 GCA_000333435.1 Corynebacterium-like bacterium B27
GCGAGGGTGTGGAGAGGGTGTTGTCCACAGGAGTTGGGGCTGGGCGCACGGGCGGGGTGTGGCGCGCGACCATGGGGATGCCTCGACGCGTCCCGCTGCCCGATGAGTTCGCCCGCTCGTCGTTCCACACCTCCGTGGGTGGCGCGGTCCTGTCCCAACGGCGGATGCGAGGGAGCGATCTCGAGCGGCCCTTCGCTGGAGTGCGTGCGCCGGTGGGCGGATGCACGACCACCCTCGATCGGTGTCGCGCCTACGCCACTCGGCTCGTCGCCGGACAGGTGTTCAGCCACGGCACGGCGGCTCAGCTCTGGAACATGCCACTGCCGTCCTGGCTGGAGGCGGAGCCGCGCATCCATGTTTCGTCGTTCGATGGCGGGCCTCGCCCACGGCTGGCCGGTGTTATCGGCCACGAGCTGACGGATCCGGCGCTGCGTCTGGTCGAGCGGCTCGGGGTGCTCGTGCTCGATCCGGTCACGGTCTGGCTGCAGCTCGCGGCGGTGCTGCCGTTCGACGACCTGATCGCGGCGGCCGACCACATCGTCCTGACGCCACGACGCATAGATCCCGACGATCCTCGCCCTTACGTGTCGCTCAGCGCCTTCGCCGACCGGGTCGGCCGGTTCCGTGGCCGAGGCCGACGGCTCGCACTCGCCGCGGCGCCGTTCGTGCGCGACGGGGCCGAGTCCCGCCGCGAGACGGCACTGCGGCTCGCGCTGGTGCGCCACGGACTTCCCGAGCCCGAGCTGAACCTGCCGATTCACGATGCAGAGGGCATCCGGATCGGTTTCGGCGATCTCGTCTATCGCGAACAGCGGGTCGTCGTGGAGTACGAGGGGGAGCAGCATCGCACCGACTCGCGGCAGTTCTTCACCGACATCGAGCGGCACGAAGCCTTCGTGCGGGCCGGCTGGGTGCACCTGCGCGAGACGAAGGAGACCCCCGCCCGGGGCCCACGCGCCATCACGTCGCGCACGGAGGTTGCCCTCCGTGCGCGCGGTTGGCGCCGCACCCCTCCTCACGACCCGTCGATTTTGGCCCTAAAACCGAAGGTTTAGGGCCAAAATCGACGGGTCGCGAGGAGGTCAGGCGTGGAGGGTGGGGTTGAGGGCGACGCCCGCGCCGGTGCGGGAGACGGCCTCGACGGCGCCGGTGAGGGAGTTGCGGCGGAAGAGGAGGTTCGGCACGCCCGAGAGGTCGACGGCCTTCACGATGCGGTTCTCCTCGTCGGAGCCCGACGCGTCGATCAGCACCACCTTCGTGCCCGCCGTCACGTAGAGCCCGGCCTCCACCACCGAGTCGTCGCCGATCGAGATGCCGATGCCCGAGTTCGCGCCGAGCAGCGCCCGCCGACCGATGGACACCCGCTGCGTGCCGCCCCCGGAGAGGGTGCCCATGATGGAGGCGCCGCCGCCGATGTCCGACCCGTCGCCCACGACGACGCCCTGCGAGATGCGCCCCTCGACCATCGAGGTGCCGAGCGTGCCGGCGTTGAAGTTCACGAAACCCTCGTGCATCACCGTGGTGCCGGGTGCGAGGTGGGCGCCGAGCCGCACCCGCGACGCATCCGCGATGCGCACCTTCGCGGGCGTGACGTAGTCGAGCAGGCGCGGGAACTTGTCGACGCCGTAGGCCTGGATGCCCGCACGCTGGAGCGACGGGCGCAACCGGTCGAAGTCGTCCGGATGCACGGGGCCCGCGTTCGTCCACACCACGATCGGCAGGTGCGGGAAGATCCCGTCGAGGTTCACCGTGTTCGGGGCGACGAGGAGGTGCGAGAGCAGGTGCAGGCGCAGGTAGGCGTCGGGTGTCGACTGCGGCGGAGCGGCGAGTTCGATCTCGACCGTGGCGATGTCGAAGGTGACGCCCCGCCGCGCATCCGGATTCGCGTAGGCGACGAGCTCCTCGGGGTGCTGCAGCCCCTCCGGCGCGCGGCCGAGCGCAGGCGCGGGAAACCAGGTGTCGAGGGCGGTGCCGTCGCCGGCGAGGGTGATGAGTCCGTTGCCCCAGGCGTGCGTGGGAGCTGTCAGTACTTCGTCAGGCATGACTCAAGCGTATTGGGCCCGGAACCCTAAACTTGTGGAATGCCTGCTTTCGACCCCGCGCATCCGGTTCTCGACCTCAGCGAATCGTCGGTGGTGCTGACGCAACAGATCTGCGACGTCGAGAGCGTCTCGGGCAACGAGACACTGCTGGCGGATGCGATCGTCGCCGCCCTCGAGCAACAGGCGCCGCACCTCGAGATCGTGCGCGACGGCGACACCGTCGTGGCCCGCACGAACCTCGGCCGGGCGCAGCGTGTGGCGATCGCCGGGCACATCGACACCGTGCCCCTGAACGACAACCTGCCGACCCGCTACGAGACGATCGACGGGGTCGAATACCTCTGGGGCCGTGGAACCGTCGACATGAAAGCCGGCACCGCCGTGCAACTGAAGCTCGCCGCCGAGCTCGTGAACCCCGAGGTCGACATCACCTGGATGTGGTACGACCACGAGGAGGTCTCGAACGACCTCAACGGCCTCACCCGGCTCGCCGCGAACCGACCCGAGCTGTTCGCGGCCGACTTCGCCATTCTCGGCGAGCCGAGCAACTCGCAGATCGAGGGCGGCTGCAACGGCAACCTGCGCGCCGAGATCCGCGCCTACGGGTTGCGGGCGCACTCCGCGCGAGGGTGGGTGGGCGACAATGCCATCCACAAGGCGGCCACCATCCTCGACACCCTGGCGCACTACCAGGCGCGCGAGGTCGAGGTTGACGGGCTGGTCTACCGCGAAGGCCTGAACGCGGTCGGCATCACGGGCGGGGTGGCCGGCAACGTCATCCCGGACGAGGTGATGGTGCACGTGAACTACCGCTTCGCGCCGAGCCGTAGCGGCGAGGAGGCGGTCGCGCACATCCACGAGCTCTTCCCGGGCTTCGACATCCGCATCGTCGACCTCGCCGAGGGCGCGCGCCCCGGGCTCGACGCACCGCTGGCCCAGCGCTTCCTCGCCGCTGTCGGCGGGGAGCCCAAGCCGAAGTACGGCTGGACCGACGTGGCCCGCTTCTCGGCGATGGGCGTCCCCGCCGTCAACTACGGGCCGGGCGACCCGCTCAAGGCGCACGCCGACGACGAGCGGGTGAGCCTGCAGCAGATCCGCGACTGCGAGGCGGGACTGCGCGCCTGGCTGAGCGGCGGCGACAGCCCGGCCGCCGCCGGCTGAGCTCGCCCGTGTCACAGCAGCTGGCCGACGCATCCGGTGGGCGGTCGTCGAACCCCGGAGCTTCCAGCTCCGAGGTGCCGCGCCGGCGGCCGTCGCGCCTGCTGCTGCGTTACCGGATGACGCCGTGGTGGCTCCGCGTCATTGCGGTGTTCGCCCTCTCCCGGGTCGTGACGACGGTGATCGTGCTGCTCTTCGCGCGGGCGCAGGGCGCGAACCCGTGGACCGGGCCGAACCCGCCGTACCTCAGCTACGCCGCCATCTGGGACGGCAACTGGTACAAGATCATCTCGTTCTACGGCTACCCCGCGCAGCTGCCGATCACCGCCGACGGGCACGTGGGAGAAAACGCCTGGGCGTTCATGCCGGGCTACCCGTTCCTGGTGGAGGGCATCCGCTTCGTCACGGGCGCGCGCTGGGAGCTGATCGCGGTGACGGTCTCGGTGGCCTGTGCACTCGGTGCCGCGCTGGTGTTCTACCGGCTGATGCGGCACGTGCTGAACGACTCGAACGCCGCCCTGTTCAGCGTGGTGCTGTTCTGTGTGGCGCCGCTGTCGCCCCTGTTCCAATTCGCGTACGCGGAGTCGATGTCGCTGCTGCTGCTCGTGAGCGCCCTCTACCTCGTGGTCACCCGGCGCTACGGCTGGGTGTTCCCGATCGTCGTGGTGATGGCTCTCACGCGACCGTCCGGGCTCGCCTTCGCCCTGTTCGTGGGGCTTCATCTCGTGCATCGCTTCGTGGTGCGGCGGAGCGACCCGTTCCCGGTGCGCGACCGGGTGGTGAGTGTCGCCCTCGCCGCGTTCAGCGCCTTCATGGGTGTCGTCTGGCCGCTCGCGGCCTGGATCGGCACCGGGTCGATGACCGCGTACACCGACACCGAGCTGGCCTGGCGGGCGGCCTACATCGGCTACGGCGAACTCGTGCCGTTCACGGCGTGGTTCCAGGGCGGCAACTGGTGGCTCGGTGAGCCGTGGGGTGCGATCGTCGTGATCCTGCTCATCCTGGGCTTCACGGTGTTCCTGTTCCTCCGGCCCGTGAAACGTCTCGGCGTCGATCTGCGGCTGTGGCTGGCCAGCTACGCCCTCTACCTCCTCGCCGTGTTCTTCCCGCAGTCGAGCACCTTCCGGTTGCTCATGCCGCTGTTCCCGGCGCTCGGCGCCCTCGCCCTGCCGCGCTCGAAGGTGTACCGGGTCGCGGTGGTGCTCGTGTGCATCGCGGGCCAGGTGGGCTGGCTGGCCATCGCCTGGGGGGTCGACGGCCGCGACTGGACACCCCCGTGACGCCCGACCTGCGATAATGGAGAGGACACCACGAAAGGGGAGCCGAATGGCCGCCATGAAACCCAGGACCGGAGACGGACCGATGGAGGCAGTGAAAGAAGGACGCCTCATCATCGTGCGAGTGCCACTGGAGGGCGGGGGCCGCCTCGTCGTCTCCGTGAACGACGCGGAGGCGAAAGAACTTCACGACGCACTCGCCGGGGTGGTCAACCCCGCTTAGGCGAGTCGCTCTCGACGACCTCGGTGCCCGGCACCGGGGTCGTCGGCGTTAAGCACTCGAGCGGCTGTTGCCGCGGCTCTCAGCTGACGATCTTCGTGACCTGCAGCAGGCCGTCGCCGGCGGGGGAGAGCGCCACGAGCACCGCGTCCGACGCCGAGAGTTCACTGATGAGGGTGCGGAAGTCGCCCACGGTGTCGCCGCGCTGGGCGGGATCGGCCACCTTGTCCTTCCAGAGCGCGTGCGGCACGAGCACGGTCCCGCCCCGGCGCACGAGCCGCAGGGCGTGCTCGACGTACTCGATCACCGACGCCGCGTCGGCGTCGACCAGCACGAGGTCGTAGGAGTTCTCGTTGAGCCGCGGGAGCACCTCGCCCGCCCGCCGGTGATGA
>BADC01000658.1 GCA_000333435.1 Corynebacterium-like bacterium B27
CCCGACACTCGCTGTCGTTCGTCGACAACTTCCTGCGGCTGAACTTCGGCACCATGGCCGAGCCGTACGAGATCAACCCGGTGCTGTCGAAGGCGCTCGAGCGACTGCTCATCCTGCACGAAGACCACGAGCAGAACGCATCGACCTCCACCGTGCGGCTCGTCGGCTCCACCGAGGCCAACATGTTCGCCTCGATCTCGGCGGGCATCAACGCGCTGTTCGGGCCGCTGCACGGCGGGGCGAACGAGGCGGTGCTGACCATGCTGGCGCAGATCCGCGACTCGGGTGAGGGCGTGGACAAGTTCGTGGAGCGGGTGAAGAACAAGGAGGCGGGCATCCGTCTCATGGGCTTCGGGCACCGCGTCTACAAGAACTACGACCCGCGGGCCAAGCTCGTGAAGGAGAGCGCCGACGAGGTGCTCACCGCGCTGGGCGTGCAGGACCCGCTGCTCGACATCGCGAAGGAGCTCGAGCAGGTCGCGCTGTCGGACGAGTACTTCATCTCGCGGCGGCTGTACCCGAACGTCGACTTCTACACCGGCGTGATCTACAAAGCGATGGGCTTCCCGACCCGCATGTTCACGGTGCTGTTCGCGATCGGGCGCCTGCCCGGCTGGATCGCCCACTGGCGCGAGATGGCCACCGACCCGGCCACGAAGATCGGCCGTCCGCAGCAGCTCTACGTCGGCGCCCCGGCGCGCGACCTCCCGCCCCGCCCCTGACCCTCGTCCTCGCGACCCGTCGATTTTTTTTT
>BADC01000657.1 GCA_000333435.1 Corynebacterium-like bacterium B27
TTCCGGCCCGGTTCGCGGCTGGTGCCGCTGGTCACGAGCCTCGTCGCGCAGGCCGTGCGCGTGGTGGTGGTCGACGACGGCAGCGGGCCGGCTGCCGACGCGCTGCTGGCACAGGCCGCCGCGGCCGGTGCCGAGGTGGTGCGGCACGACACGAACCGCGGGATCGCCGCCGCCCTCAACACGGGTATCGCCGCTGCCCGCTCCGCGACCGCGACGCCCGTCACCGCCGTGCTGACCTTCGACCAGGACTCCGCGGTCGACGCCGGCTTCGTGGCCCGCCTCGACGCCACGGCCCGGGATGCGCGCGCCGCCGGGCT
>BADC01000656.1 GCA_000333435.1 Corynebacterium-like bacterium B27
TGGTGGAGAACCCGTACGCGGCGTCGAGCGCCGAGGGCGAGTCACTCGTGGCCGAGTTGTCGGCAGCGGCACCCCTGGTGATGGTGAGCGCCAACCGGCGCTTCGATCCCGCCTTCACCGGCGCTCTCGACTGGCTCGGCGGCATCGTGCCGACGGCCGCCATCGGCGTGATGGCGCGCAGCGCTCGTTCGGAGCCCGACTTCGTCTACAACACGGGCGTGCACCTCGTCGACGCCCTCGGCGCCGCGGCGGGTTCGCCGCTGACGCTCGCCGCGCGTCGTTCCCGCGACGTCGCGGGGGCACTGTGGGTGGACGCGCTCGTGACCGCGGAGAGCGGATGCTCGGGCTCGCTCGTGTTCGCCCCGACCGCCGGTGCGCAGGTCGAGGAGCTTCGACTGCTGGCGGCCGAGCGTTCGGTGCACATCCGCTTCGGCGCGATGGGCGACGCCGGGTACACGGCGTGGGAGCACGGGCAGGTGGTGAGCGAGACGTCCACGGCGGGCCTCGCGGCCTGGGAGCGTGAGGGCACCCTCGCCGAGACCGCGGCCTTCCTCGCCGCCGTGCGTAGTGGCGCACCGAGCCCGGTGCCGCTCCAGACCTACCTGCATTCGATGCGCCTCGCCGAGCAGCTCAACGGGCCGCTCGCCGGCCCGGCAGCGCGCCGCTGAGGGCGGCTGCCGGGCCCTGCCGGTGGCCGCTCGGTCACGAGCCCACCTGCAGCACCGCGATCGAGTTCGCCTCGAGCGGCACCGTCACCGTGCCACCGGAGGGTGCGTAGCTCGCGTTCGCCTTCGCATCCTGCAACTCGTCGGTGCTCGCGAAACTCGCGTTCTGGGCGGTGCCGCCGGCGTTCACGGCGATCACGAAGTAGGCGCCGGTGGAGTCGGTGACCGTGATCACGCGCACCCCCGCCGGAGCGCCTGCCACCGCGACATCGTCGTAGCTGAGCCCCGGATCCGCGGCACCGCGCGGGAACAGCACCATGAGCGACCGCACCGAACCCGAGTCGACGGTGAGCGGCAGCTTGATCGACTGCTGGGTGTTGATGAGGGTCGATCCCGTCGCATCCGTGTACCGCGTGCCGCCGAGGCCCGAGGTGCCGAAGTCGGCGGCGCTGAGCGAGACGCCGGGGTCGAGGTAGCGGATGTCGAGATCGACTCCCTGGTAGCCGTGCACGGTGGCGAGTGGTCCGCTGTAGTCGATCGGCTCGGGGGTCAGGGCGTTCAGCCACGACGCCGCGCCCACGTACTGGGGGAGCACACCGCGCAGGTCGTCCCACACCACGTACGCCTCGAACGGCTCCTTCACCATGAAGATGTGGCGGCGCGCCGCTGTCGTCGCATCCGGGTCGGCGTAGCTCGGCACCGCGGTGTCGCCGCCGACGTAGTCGAGGCCGGCCGAGAAGAACGACGGCAGCACGCTCGAATTCCACGGACCCTTGTACTTGATGCTCTGCAACCCGGTGTCGGTGTACAGCGAGATGCGATTCTGGGCCGAGGTGCGGCGGTACCACTGCACGAGCGACTGACCGTAATCGACCACTCCGCTGTCCAGGAGCAGCGGGACACCGTCGGCCCAGAGCGAGAAGCCCGTGGCCCCGTAGTGACCGTGGATGTGGTAGTCGCCGGCCGTGAAGAGCAGGTAGTCCTCGTCGGGCTGGCCGACGTCGTTGCGGATGATCTGGTAGAAGAAGTCGGTGCTGGTGGAGCTCAGCGTGGGCTGCACCGCAGTGACGCCGGGATCGACCAGGGCGAACGAGGCGAGCGCGTTGCCGGGGGTCGCCTCCGGGGTCCAGAGTCGGCCGCCACGATCCCAGGTCCAGGCCAGCTCGCCGGCCAGAGCAGGATCGGACTCCTGGTACTGCGACGCGGCCCAGGCGAGGTCGGCGAACCAGGTGGGCTCCCAGTTCGCGTCGTCGACCCCCGGCGTGAGCGCGACGTCGTGCACGCGACGGTCGGGGTCGACCGGGTCGGGGTAGTAGCCCACCGGGTCGAGCGGGGTCTGCACCTTGACGAACCAGGAGAAGAGCTTCTTCAGCTTGTCCTTCTCGGCCACCAGCGGGTCGCTCGCGTCGTAGTCGAAGAAGTCGGCCGCCGGATCACCCGGATGCGAGTTCTTCGCGGCCACGAGTACGGGCAGCAGGGTGCGCATGATCCCGCCCTGGTAGCGCGACGACTCGGGCTACGCGCCGTCGTCGGTGACGACGTTGGCGAGCATCCACTCGATCCCTCGCATCCCGGACTCGTACCACGCCGGAGCGTCGGTGTTCTCGGGAAAGACCATGGCGAGCATCGCGAGCGCGCCGTGGGCGTCGAGGGTGATGTTGTTCTTCACCTGCGCGGCCTCGAGGGTGTCGTAGTAGCGCGTGTTCTGGAACTGCGAACCGATCCAGCCGAACAGGTAGCGGAGTTCGGCGTCTTCAGCGGCCGAGATCACCGGTGTGCCGCCGTCGGTCGCGGTTGCGATGGCGTCGTAGACCTGGGCGAGGTAGTCGGTGGTGCGGGTGACCGAGTAGAACGCGGCCAGCGAGCGCGGGTCGTTCCCCTGCATCTGCCGCACGGTCCACAGGTGGATCTCGCGGAGTTGGTAGAGCAGCCGCAGCGACGCCTTGCGTGCGTACTGCGGGTCGCCGAGCCCGGTCCACAGCGCGGACTCGCCGGTCGTGGCGGTGCCCATCCCGAAGTTGGTGCGCGTGGGGAAGCTGATGCTCTCGCCCGGGCTCGACGTGTCGGTGCGGATCGCCGTGCCTGCCGCGTTGTAGTACGTCACCGCGAGCTGCACGGTGACGCCGGGGTCGTCGACACGCACCTCGGCTTGATAGAGGTACTGCTGGCCGGCGGTCGCGGCGATCCGGGCGCCGCTCTGCATGGCCAGGGACGTGACCGTGCCCAGCGAGTCGGTGTCGATCCGCGCCGAGGCCGCTCCGTTCCCGGCACGCACGACGGGCGAGAGCGCGACGCCGGCCGACCCGGACGTGGTGACGAGAGTCCAGGAGTCGGGGGTGCCGGTGCCGTTCTCGAACCCCGCGTTGGTCAGCGCGACCGGCATGGTGCGGCCCTGATCGAGGATGCGGTCGATGCGCACGTCGTCGACGTAGGCCGTGCCGTGGCCGCTGACCTGGATGCCGACTCCGATGGTGGCGGTCGCGGCCGGTGTCGTCGTCGGGTTCGTGCCGTCCCCGACGCCCCGGAGCACCGTCGACCACGGGTCGACCGACCAGGCGAGGTCGTCGAGTTGGCTCTCGCTCCAGGCGTCGGACTGATTCTTCAGCACCGTGAGAAAGGCCTCGCCCTCACCGCCGTCGACGGCTTTCGCCTGGAGCGCCGGTACGTCGGCGCTCGTGAAGAGGGTCGACGGATGCTCCGCGAGCGGCCCCACGAGGTCGAGGTCGTCGAACCACGCCGTGCCGCTGCCCGTCAGACGCACATCGAGGCGTACCGTCGCGGCACCGGCCGGCGCGGCGGAACGGAGGCTGCTGATGCGCGTCCAGCCGTTGGTGCCGGCGATGGTGGCGAGGTCGACCTGGGAGAGCACCGTTCCGTCAGGGCGCTTGAAGATGGCGACGAGGGCGGCCTTGTTCGCCACCGCGTTCGTCTTCACCCAGGTGGCGTAGTCGTAGAGTCGACCCGGCTCGACCGGTACGTCCTGCCCGATCCAGCCCGTCTGGTCGTCGCTGGAGTCGCCCTGCGACCGCGCCGATCTCCAACCCGAGTGCGACACCGTGGCATCCACCGCGCTGGTGCCGTTGCCGGCCCAGGTGTAAGCGGCCCGGCCCTGCACGCCGTAGGCGAGACCCACCGTGTACTCGTTGCTCGCGTTGACGGCCCGGTTCTCGGATGGCTGTGAGATCCAGAGCGAATCGGCCCAGGCTGTGCCGGAGGCTGTCAGCACGAGATCGACCCGCATGCTCACCGCATCGCCGGGCGCCCAGGCATCGACGGAGACGGCCGCCCAGTCGCTCGTGCCGACCACGGGCTCGGAGGGATACTGCACCAGAGTTGCCCCGCCGGCGTCGAAGAACTCCACCAGCAGGTAACCGCCGTACACCGCCGAACTGGTCTTCACGAGTGCGCCTGCCCGGTAGAAGTCTCCGACCCGCACCGGGATGGCACCGCTCGCCCAGCCCGCCGTGTACGCGTCGTCCGTCACGGCCACCTTGAGCGATCGGGAGCCTTCGCTGTGCTGCGCCGTGTCCCAGGAGACCACCGCCTTGCCGCCGTCCTTGTTCGCGAACGCGGGGTCGCGGGCCCACGAGGCCTGCGCCCAGCTGAGCTGATCGACGTAGACCTCGCCGACGCCGTAGAGCTTCACGGTGAAGCGCACCTTCGTCGAGCCGGTCGCCGGCGTGAAGCTCAGGCGCACCATCGTCCAGCCGCTGGTGGCCTGATCGATCACAGGTGCGGCGACCTCTTTCGAGGTGGTCAGCGCGCTGTCGCGGAGGAGGGCCGACACCTGCACACGGGCACCGCCCCCCGTGGCGGAGCCGAGCGACGCCACGTTCACGAAGACGCTCATCGTGTAGGTCTGACCGGGCGTGACGTCGTAATAGGTGCCGTTGTTCATGTTCACCCAGCCCGCCTCGGTCGCAGGGTCGGCCGAGCTGATCTTCGCCGCGTTCGAGCCGGCGTAGTGGGTGACGGCGCCGGCGGTGAGCGTGCTGGTGCCCGCCCACTTCGCCGCCCACCAGCCGGAGGCCGCCGGGCTCGACTCGAAGCCGGGGTTGAGCAACGACTGGGCCGTCGCCGTCTCGCCGGCGATCGCCCAGTTCGCCGGCCCGCCCGCCGAATCGGCGACCTCGGCGCTGGGGTTGCTCAGCCGGTTGTACTGACCGGGCTCCTCCACGGTCACCCAGTCGAAGCCTGCCGAACCGCTCCCGGTGAGTCGCACCGAGACGGCCGCGGTGAGCGCCTCGGCCGGCACCGAGGAGACCATCGAGATCGGGGTCCAGTCAGTGGTGCCGAGCAGCACGTCGTCGGACTCCTGCTCGCCCACCACCCCGGATGCGTCGCGGTAGACCACTCGGAGCACCGCCGAGCCGTCGACGTCGGTGGTGCGGCCCACGGCCGAGATCTGCAGCACGCCGGTGGCGTCGACCGGGAGGGCGGCCGCCGTCCATTCGCCGGACGAGGTGCCGGTGCCGTTCGTGATGGTGACCGAGCGCGACCCCTCGGCGCTCGTCGTCGCATCCGACGCCCCCGCCGAGCTCCCGGCGAGAGTCATGAACGACCACGACGCCGGGGAGCCGCCACTCAGCGTCTCGAACCCGGGGTTCTTCAGCAGGCTGAGGTCGACGGTCGGTTCCGGGCTCGCCGAAGCGGCCACGGCCGTGCCCACGACAAGGCCGCTCGCAACGACAGCGGCGCTGAGGGTCAGGCCGACGAGCCGGCGGATGCGGGCCCGCAGATGGCCGTGCTGATCGGTCGTGGCGTGGTCGCGAGTGTGAGCCATGGCATCCTCCGTTGGTGTGCTCTGCCATGGAGAGTAGCGGCGGGCACGACTTGAGCGCAAGCATTTGTCTACCCGGGTTGCGTCTCACGTTGACTGCAATTCGAGGCCTGTAGAGATCCATAGCAACCCATGTTGACTGGATACGGGGTATTCGTGACATGCTGGATGGATGGTCGTATCCGATCCCGCGCATTCTGCACTCGACCCCGGAGCTCTCGCGCCCACCGATCGGGAACACCTCGAACGGGCGGTCGCGCTGGCGCGGGGCGCACGGGATCGCGGGGACCACCCGTTCGGTGCCGTGCTCGTCACCGCGGAGGGCGTCGTCGTCGAGGCGATGAACACCGTCAACACCGGGCACGACCCCATCGGGCACGCCGAGACGAACCTCGTGCGCGACGCCGGGCAGCAGCTGGAGCTCGACGAGCTGGCCGGCAGCACGCTCTACACCAGCACGGAGCCGTGCGCGATGTGCACCGGCGCGATCTACTGGGCGGGCATCCGGCGCATCGTCTTCGCGCTCTCGGAGGGCGGCCTCCGAGAGATCGTCGGTGCTCAGGACGGGGTGCCGACGCTCGCCCTGGCCTCTCGCGAAGTGCTCGCCCGCGGCGGCCGCGCGGTCGAGGTCGTCGGCCCCGTCGACCTTCCTGCGGCCACTGAGGTGCACCGCGGCTTCTGGCGCTGAGCCGGGCGTCGCCGCGAGTCAGCGCGGCGACGTGGTCTCGGGCAGTTTCGGCACGATGATCGGCGTGGTGGCGAGCGATGCCAAGGCGTCCCGGAAGAGGATGCGGTAGTCCTTCGTGTGATCGCCCTTCCACTGGTCGTCGACCCGGTAGAAGATGTCGAGCGCGATGCCGACCGTGATCTGCACGCTGTGGTCGGTGGGCGCGAGTCCCATCCGCTCGGCGAGCGCGGCCTCGAAGTCGGCGCGGCTGTTGAGGAAGTAGTCCCACAATCGCGCCCGAGGCACCGCCGATACGTCGATGATGCGCCGGATCTCCGTGATGCGCCTGGCCGGGTCGGCGAAGTCGTCCGCCATGGCCAGCAGTGCCGCCCCGAGCGCGACGGGGAGGGGTTCGTCGGCCGGGCGCGCGCGGAGGTAACGGCCGTAATCGAGCACCTGAGCGAGGGGCTCGAGGATGAGGAGCTCCTTGCTCGGGAAGTACCGGTAGAGCGTGGACGTGCCGATCTCGGCGGCCTCGGCGATCTGCTCCATCGTCGTCTCGTCGTAGCCGCGCTCGATGAATGCGGTGACGGCCACCTCGGCGATCTGGCGCCGCGTGCGCTCCGCTTTCATCTCCCGCAGTCCCATGTCGTCAGTGTATCGACAGAAGACGGTCTTGACATCCTTATGGCAGCGATCCCAAAATGAAAGTCACTTCCACTTTGGAGTCACTTTCACCCGCACGAAGGAGTGCCATGACCCAGCCCGACATCGCCGTCGAGGATCTGAGCGACAAGCCCGCCACGCCGCTACCCCGCCTCATCGCGGCGATGTTCTCATCGAACGTCGGCGCCCTCATCGCCCTGCTCACCCCGCTGCAGCTGCTGCTCACCTTGCAGACCACCCGCATCGCGGGTGCCGACGCCGCAGCCGCCTTCGGCTTCATCACCGGCGTGGGTGCCCTGTTCGCCCTGGTGGCGAATCCGCTCGCCGGCCGCATCAGCGACCGTACGGCGGCGCGATTCGGCCGCCGGCGCACCTGGATCCTGACCGGCGCACTCGGCGGCTCGCTGGCGGTGTTCGCCTTCGCGTTCACCACCGAGATCTGGCAGGTCGCCCTCATCTGGTGCCTCACCCAGACCCTCTTCAACTTCCAGCAGGCCGCGACCAGCGCGCTGCTCGCCGACCAGGTGCCGAAGTTCCGCCGAGGCACGGTCTCGGGCTTCGTCGGGCTGGCCGCCGCCGTCGGCCCGCTCGCGGGAATCGCCGCGGTCAGCGCGCTGAAAGACCCGCTGGCGCAGTGGGCGACCGTCGCCGTCATCGCGGCGGTGCTCGGTGTTCTTGCCGTCATCCTCCTCCGCGACCCTCAGCATCGACCGGCGCCGGGCCAGGAAAGCCTCAACCTCAAGCAGCTGGCCCTGTCGTTCTGGTTGAACCCGCGCAAGCACCCCGCGTTCGGCTGGGCCTGGCTCGTGCGCTTCCTCCTCACCTGCGCGTACGCGAGCGGCACCTACAACGCCTTCTTCCTGATGGACCGCTTCGGCATCGCGCCCGAGGACGTCGGCGGCACGGTGCTGCTGCTCTCGCTCATCTCGGTGGGGCTGCTCGCGGTGACAAGCATCGTCGCCGGCCCGATCTCCGACCGCATCCGCCGCCAGAAGCCCTTCGTCATCGCCGCCGGCATCCTCGGCGCCGGCGCGCTCGTGCTGCAGGGCTTCGCGCCGACCGTGGAGGTCGTGTACCTCGCGGTCGCCGTGCTCGGCATCGGCACGGGTCTCTTCTTCTCCATCGACAGCGCACTCTGCGTTCGCATGCTGCCGAGCGCCGAGAACGCCGGCAAGGACTTCGCCATCATCAACATGGCCAACACCCTGCCGCAGTCGTTCGTGCCGTTCATCGCGCCGCTGCTGCTCGGCATCGGCGGCTTCAGCGCTCTCTACGTCACGCTCGCCGTGCTCGGCATCGTCGGCGCGTTCCTCGTGCTCCGGCTGCCCGAGCTCGGGCGCGAGGGCGACCCGCGCTGGGCCCAGATCACCCGCGAGGCCCCGGTGCCCGCTCCCGCCACCGTCTGATCCCCAACCCCTCAGGAGAAAGCAACCATGACCATCCTCTCCATGTCCTCGTACAGCGTGCGGGAACACCTCGGCCCCGTCGAGTTCAGCTTCACCGACCCCGCGGGCGAGACCCACACCTTCTCGTTCCCGTACGAGAGCCTCACCAGCCTCGCCGAGTTCCCGGCGCGGGCGAAGGCCGAGTTCGGGGTGACGGCCATCGAGACGGTGGCGTTCCAGTTCCGCGGCGGCCTGACCGACCCGGAACTGGACGCCTTCGCCGACGGCCTCCGCGCATCCGGCGTGCGTCTGCTCAACGTCGCGATCGACACCGGCGACCTGCTCGAGGCCGACGACACCAAGCGCGCCGCCGACATCGCCGAGCTGAAGCGCTGGATCGAGCGGTTCAGCGCGATGGGCGCGCAATTCGTGCGCGTGAACCCCGGCTCCCCGTTCAGCCCGCACCAGGGCGGCGAACCGCCGGCGCACCTCATCGCGGCGCTGGTGGAGCTCGGCGACTACGCCGCCTCCCAGGGCAGCCGCCTGCTGGTCGAGAACCACGGCGGTCCGAGCAGCGACCCGGCCTGGATGCTCGGTCTCCTCGACGCCGTCGGCTCCGAGCACCTCGGCCTGCTGCTCGACCTCGGCAATTTCGACGCCCTCATGCAGCCGGTGATGGCCCTGGTGTTCCAGGCCCCGGGCGGTGAACCGATCGACCCCGTCGCGCTGCTCGAGAACGTCGACCTCGCGTCGGTGTACGCCGGCATCGAGGCGCTCGCACCCCGCGCCGAGCTCGTGCACGTGAAGGCGCACGACGTCGACGACGCCGGGGTGGTGCGCGCCATCGACCTCGACCGGGCCATCGGCATCCTGCGCGCCCATGGCTACGACGGCCCGCTCACCGTGGAGTACGAGGGCACCGGCGGAGACCCGTGGGCCAAGAGCGCTCGCGTGCTCGAGGTGGCCCGCCAGGCCTCGGAGGTGCGGGCATGAGCGCGCCCCGCCACTCGTCTGAGAACGGCTTCGACCGGGAGCGCGAGGTCGACGTGCTGATCGTCGGCAGCGGCCCGGCCGGCTCGATGTACGCCCGCACCATCGGCGAGCAGCGACCGGATGCGCGCATCCTCATGGTCGAGGCCGGTCCCCTGCTTCCCGGCATCCGTGGCGACCACACCCAGAACATGACCGAGGAGCAGCGTGCCGCCGTGCAGCTGCTCACCCAAGGGCCGGAGGCCGGGGTGGAGCGCGCTGCCGCGCTGCTCGACATCGCCGAAGGGCTCGACCCGAGCCTGGAGTTCCGGCAGACCATCCTGCCCGGGCTGCACTTCGTCGACTCGCGGCCGGCGCTGCGCGAGGGTGAGGTGGGGCTGCCCGCCGCGAGCATGGCGACGGGCGTCGGGGGCATGGGCGTCCACTGGGGCACGTCGACGCCCCGGCCCCACCAGTCCGAGCGCATCCCGTTCATCCCGGCGGCCGAGCTGGATGCTGCGCTCGACCACGCCGAGCAGGTGCTGGGGGTGACGAAGCAGACGCCGCCCGGCACCGGTCTCGCCGCCCGCTTCTACGCGGCAATGGCCGACGAGTTCGACGGCCCTGGACTCACCCCGGTCGGTTTCATGCCGAGCGCGACCCACTGGGAGGGCGACCGGCTCCTCTTCACCGGCACCGGCACCATCCTCGGCGAGATCGAGCAGATGGTGCCCGGGTTCGAGCTGCGGCCCGAGACGCTCGCCCGGCGCGTGCTGGTGGAGGACGGTGTCGCCACCGGTGTCGAACTCGAAGACCGCCACACCGGCGAGCGCTACGTCGTCCGTGCCGCGCGCGTCGTGGTCTGCGCCGACGGGCTGCGCACCCCGCAGCTGCTGTTCGCGAGCGGCATCCGGCCCGCCGCGCTCGGCCACCACCTCAACGAGCACTTCCAGATGGCGTCGTTCGTCTACCTCTCCGACGACTTCGACCCGGCGGCGTTCGACCGCGACCCGAAAGCGCTCGGCTACGTGCTGATCCCGTTCTCGGATGCGCGGCCGATGCAGGGCGGCGTCATCGCCCTGGCGGGCTCACCGTACGCGCTCGCGCTCGGCGACGACCCCAGCACCTCGCGCCTCGGCATCCTGGCCTGGTACGCGGCGAAGGACGTGCGGTACGAGGACGCGGTGGAGTTCAGCGAGACCGAGACCGACTTCTACGGCCTGCCACGGATGTCGATCCGCTACTCCCGCACCGAGCGCGACCTCGAGACGATCGCGGCGATGCAGCAGAACTCCGTCCGCGCGGCCGAAAGGATCGGCACGCTGACCGAGGAGCCGACCCTCGCAGCGGGCGGCTCGTCGCTGCACTA